>CANQII010000059.1 GCA_947623875.1 uncultured Oscillospiraceae bacterium | reverse complement strand
GATCAGAAGATTGAAAACCCAAAGGAGACCTTGGATCACATCTTGACGCTGTAGAGAGGGTGACACCGTTGGGGCTCAGTGAAAAGTATGCACAATTGGATGGACTGGGCGAGGAATGGTGTTCCTTGCAGGGAGAGGGAAATGAGGCGGCCCGGGCGGCAGTGCAGGAGAGAGTGTTTATCCTGGCCTATCAGCTGTTTGCCAAACAGGCGGATGCACTGGGAAAGTTCTTCCTTGGAGATTGGCAGCACTTTGACGCGCAGAAGGGAAGCCTCAGCAAATTCATCCGATACCGTCTGGACCGCCGGATGATGGACATGGAAAACGAGGATCAGCAGCGGATGCCTGCCGATGTCTACGATGAGATGCAGGATCGGGTCGTGCGCAAAGAAGTTCCCCTGGAATCCGTCAACCGGCCCATCGGCGAGGAGGGACAGACGCTGGAGGATATCCTCGAGGAGGACAGTGCCCCAATGGAGGATTCCTATGTGGTGGACGACGCGATCTGCGAGCTGATCGTCCTGGTGCTGAACCTGCAGCATCAGCTTTCCGGGCGGGCCAACAATCCTACGAGGATCCAGTACTTCCGCATGTTCTTCACAGCAAATGTCACGGGATATCTGCTGGAAGAAGGTGTGCCAGGAGTGCTTGCTCGAAGGGAGCAGGATGTCCTGCATGCCTTGGACCTCCATTTCCTGGACTACGTCATGGCAGAACTGTGCCGCTCCTTGATCGCCATTGCCATGAGCCGTCTCAAACACTATGGAGAACTGGTTGATGGCAGGCCAATGGAGGAGGAGACGCCGCTGCCGATTCCGCTGGACGTGTACCAGACATACTCTCTCCGGCATGACGGCAAGAAGGTGGGCGTATCTGCGATTTCCATGCAGTGGAAGGCGTATCGGCTGTTCCTGAGAAGCCGTATCTTGGATGGCTGAGAGGGTTGAAAACAGATCATGTGCCGGGGAACGGACAGTTCCGCTGGTTTACGATTGCAATAGAAAGGGAGGAATTCTGTTGAAGGTATTGGCGATACTGGAAGTCTCACGAAAGCAGGAGTACATCTTCGCCAGCAAGAAGCTGCGGGAGAATGCCCGCCGCTCCGATGAGATTGCCTGGGTTACGAGCAGCAAGTTCCTGCAGGAAGCGGCGGACGGCCTGTACCAGGAGGCCGAGAACATGGTCTACAACGGCGGCGGCCACACGGTGCTTCAGTTTGACGGATCAGACGAGGACACCGCGATGCAGCACGCCCGGGCGGTGATCCGCGCCGTCACGGAAAAGGTCCAGACGGATTTCGATGGTCTGGAGCTCTTTGCGAAGCTGAACGCCTACGATCCCGGCAAGACCCCGGGGGAGAACCTGAAAGACCTGTCTGCCGCGCTGGAGCGAAAGAAGAACCGCCGCAGCGGCAGCTTCCGCCAGCTGAGCTACGGCGTGGAGCGGCTCAGCGGCGAGAACTTCAAACCGGTGGCCAAAGGCGGCACCTCGGGCAAGGTCGTGCCGGAGCAGATCTTGCCGCCCGAGGGATGGACATTCCCCGCCCAGTTTGAGGACCTCTCCCAGGGCGAGGGGGACCGAGAGAACTTCATCGCCGTGATCCACATCGACGGCAACAGCATGGGAAAGCGGGTAGACGGGGTCTATCGGAAGTATCAGGCCGGATGGGAAGACTGCATCAAGGGCCTGCGCCTCTTCAGCACCGGAATCCAGAGGGATTTCGAGGACGCATTCCGGGAGACCGTGGATGAGGTGATCGGCCTGTATCCGGATCTCAAGCCCATGGTGCCGATTCGCCCGGTGATCCTGGCCGGCGACGATGTCTGCTTCGTCACAGCGGGAGACATCGGCCTGGAGTGCGCACGGGTATTTCTGGAGAAGCTGGCCGTCAAGAGAAATGCGGAAGACGGCAAACCGTATGCAGCCTGTGCCGGTGTGGCGCTGGTGCATGTAAAGTACCCCTTCCACAAGGCCTATGAGCTGGCGGAGGAGCTTTGCAGCAGCGCCAAGCGGTACGGTGCCTCCATTGATGAGAACGGCGGCGTCTGCGCGATGGACTGGCATATCGAGTTTGGCCAGCTGAAAGACAGCCTCTCGGAACTCCGGGAGGACTACATCACAGAGGACGAGATCCGCTATGGGAAGGACCAGGTCCACCGCCCGGTGCTGTACCTGCGCCCCGTGGTGGTGCTGGCACCGGAGCTGGCTGCTGTGCCGGAGGTTCGCACGTATGCCTATTTCCGGGCCATGTGTGCTGGCTTCCAGGAGAAATCCGGAGAAGTGGCCAGAAGCAAGATCAAGGAGCTCCGTACCGCTCTGAAGCAGGGCATCACGGAGAGCGAGTACTTCCTCCGGGAGAAGCAGATCAGCGAGCTCCTGCTGGACAGCATCCAGGCGGAGTTCCGGGGAGAGAAGTACAAAGCGTGGATGCGGGATGTGGCAGACGAGAAGGCAAAGATCGTCCGAGAGGCCTTCCGCAACCTCGGGACGCAGGAAGCTCCGGACTATCGCTGCCTCTTCTTTGATGCCATTGAGATGGAGGACCACTTCACTGCCTTTCAGGAGGTGAGCGCAGAATGAGCAAGCGCATACAGCTGGAGATTCACGCGGAACTGAGAAGCGATGCCGTCTTCGGCTCTGGATACAGCATTCCCGGCGGCGAGGATATCGCCGTGGTGCAGGACGACGCCGGCTATCCGTACATTCCCGGCACTGCGGTGAAGGGCCTGCTGCGGGAGAGTATGGAGAACTGGCTGGTGTGGAGCGGCGGCGATGCGGCAGACCTGCGTGCCATTCTGGGGGAATCCGGGTGGCAGGGGACGGCAGACGGCCGGCGCCTCAGCATCACGCCCCTTGTGCTCCAAAATCCGCCGGCGGATCCGGCAGACTGCTACGGGCTGCGCACTTTCACCTCGCTGGAGAACGGCGTGGTAAAGACCGGCACCCTGCGCACGGCTGCCTGTGTTACCAGGGGCACGCAATTTGTGGGCACTGCGATCTGCGATGAGTCCGATGTGGACCTGATTCAGAGCGCTCTGGAGGGGATCATTTGGGCCGGCCATCAGCGGAACCGGGGTTTCGGCAGAATCTGCTTCCATGCGGAGAAGACGAAGACCATAGAGAACCGCGCTGCGCTGCAGTCTGCCCGTTGTATCCGCTATCAGCTGCGCACAGAGACCCCTGTGCTGATCTCCAACCTCAGCCGCAGCGGCGGCAACAGCTATGAGACCAGAGGGCTGATCCCGGGCGCCGCCGTGCGGGGCATGGTGGTGAGTGAGCTGGCGAGCCGCGATCCTGCCTGGTTTGAGGCGAATAAAGCGGCGCTGCTCTCTGAGAAGACCTGCTTCCTGGATGCGGTGCCGAGAAAAGGGGACCTGCCGGTGCTGCCGTCTCTCCTCGGCTTTTTCGAGGACAAGCAGCAGACCAAGTTCGTGTCGGTGCTGAGAGATCCCGGCGGCATTGAGGGTATGAAACGGGCCAGCCTCGGTAACTTCTGCAGCCTGGAGGGGGACACCATCCGGTACTGGAAGAGCAGCACCGGCGGCACCACCAGGATCCAGCGGGGAAAAGACGGCGGGGACTCCAAGCCGTTCCAGGTCCGGTATCTCAATGCGGGACAGCTTCTGGAGGGCTATATCGTGCCGAAGGACCCGGCCCTTGCCGAGAAGATCTCCGAGGTGCTCAACGGCAGCATCTGGGTGGGCGCAGACCGGTACGAGGGCTATGGCAGGTGCCAGGTGGTCTCACTGGAATCCGTGGAGGAGCCGGACTGGATTCGGGCATACGGATACAAGACGGCAGGTGAGATCACGGACAAGCTCTGCCTTGTGGCGCTCTCACCCCTTGCCATGGTGGACTGCTACGGAAATCCCTGCGGGATCAGTGAAACAGAGCTGGCGGCACGCCTCGGCGTGGACTGGGTGCGTATCGACGCCTGTGCCACCACCACGGCAGAGTTTGGCGGATACAACCGGACCTGGAAGTGCCGGGAGCCGTCTCTGCTGATGTATGACAGGGGCAGCGTGTTCTCCCTGACGTGCAGCCATGCACCGGAACTCACAAAAATCCGGGAGATCGAGCGCACCGGCCTGGGCGTGCGGGCGGCGGAAGGCTACGGCCAGGTGCTGTTCCTGCAGCCCGAGAAGTACAACCGCCTTGCGAAAAAACAAGAAGTGCAGACGGTGAAACCCGCCGGCAGCGGCGATGGCGCCAAGATGCGCCGGGCAAGACAGAAATGGATTGCGGAACAGTGCCCGCAACTGCGTGCCGGTGCGCTGTCTGCCAGTCAGGTGGGGACGATCCAGAGCATCTGTGCCAAGGCGATCTCCAACGGCTGCGACCTCAGCGAGCTGGAGGCATTCCTGCAGAAGAACCTGAAGGACCGGGGCGCCAAGCACAGCAGCCGCTTCGTGCGCATAGCGGACCTGATCCACCAGGTCACCGGACAGCCCCTGGGCACAACCATTGGGGTGGAAGACACGGCATGCCCAGACTCCATGCAGGCCAGACTGGAACTGCTCTGTGAGCTCATGGACCACAGCCGGAAGGAAGGAGGATCCAAAGCATGAAGGCAGCATACAGCGCTCCGGTACTGTATCGGATCACGGCAACAATGATATCCCCGCTGCGCACCGGCGGCACGGACGGGGACACGGAGACCGTGCTGCGGGATGCAGCCGGCCGGCCGTTTGTGCAGGGAGCCTCCATTGCCGGCGCCGTTCGGGAATGGCTGGACGGCCATGCGCCCAGCTACACCACCCGTCTCATGGGCGGCCACAGCAGCAGCGGCCGGCTGGTCTTCTCAGACGGCGTGTTTGGCCCGGAGGCAGAGCAGTACATCCGGCCCAGGCTCCGCATAGACCCTGTTACAGGGACGGCGGCAGATGGGGCCAAGTTCGACTTGGCGCATATCGGGGCAGGGGCGACCCTCTCCTTTACCATCACCTGGCTGGGGGATGCACAGCAGCAGAAGGATGAAACAGCTATCCTGGAGCAGGTCCTCGCCGCCATGGATGCGGGGGTGATCTGTCTCGGCGGGCAGAAGACCAACGGGTTTGGCCGTCTCCAGCTGCAGGTGCGCCGCCGCGCCTTTGACCTCGCCATACCGGAAGACCGCCGGGCCTGGCTCCAGGCCTGGCAGGACGAGAGCAAGCCGGTGGGGGATATTATCACGCTTCCCAAACTGCAGAACCCGTCCTGTGTCCGCTTTGAGCTCAAAGGGATGGCAGACAGCCTGCTGGTGCGGGCCTCTGCAGTAGAGCAGAAAGAGGGCAAAGGCAGCTATACCCCCAACATCACGGAGGGCGGACACCCTGTGCTGCCTGGCTCCTCAGTGAAAGGGGCGGTGAAGGCCAGAGCCAGGTCCATTGCTGCACTGGTGGGACTGGACAGCCGGAAGTTCGATGAGATCTTCGGGCGTATGGCAGAAGGGGAGGACAACGGCATCGCCGGACAGGTGTCCTTCGCGGATCTCCAACTGCGCCCATTGCAGGAGGCGCCGGTGATCACCCGGATCCGCATCAACAAGTTCACCGGCGGCGTGATTCAGCAGGGCCTGTTCCAGGAGCAGCCGGTGTGTGCTCCGGTTACCCTGAAAATCACCGCCCCGGACGACCCGATTGCCTGCACTCTGCTGCTCTATGCACTGCGGGATCTGGGATACGGCCTCTATAACCTGGGCGGCAACGGCTCCATCGGCCGCGGCTTGATTCGGACCGAGTGCATCAACATGGAGGCGCCGGACGGAAGAAAGGCCAGCATGCAGATGCAGGACGGCAATGCCGTTCTGCAGGACCCAGACGGCCTGGCGGCCGGATGGCTGAGAGCATGGGGAGGAATGCAGCATGAAGCGTGAAGTGCTCACAGTGGAAGAGGCGCTGCAGCGCGGACAGGCACTGCCCTGGGCGTGGGTGCGCTCCTTGAGCAGCGTCTCCCTGGGCTTGCGGCCGGCAGAGATCAACACGGATGCCCTCCTGGAGGCCCGCTTCTTTGGACCGGAGACGGAGATTCGCCTCTTTCGCAGCGGCGGCGCTCTGCGTGCCGCTGCCCTGACGCCGGAGGCTGGGGACAAGACCATCCAGCGTCGGTTTGACATCGAGAACCCCATATTCGGCGCATCCATCACCGTGCGCTATACACTGGAAGCAGATGAAGACGGCCAGATGAACCGGACGGTTGCCTGCCTCATCGGTTGGGAGGGATAGGAATGGGCAAGGGCAAAAAGAAAAAGAACGCGGCCAATCCGCTGTCTGGCGGCGCACCTGCGCAGGCCAAGCAGCCTGCTGTGGAGAGACCGTCTGTTCTGAACCTGGCCAAGATCGCGGAGGAGGCGTATCCGGAGAAGTCCACCCGTGCCCCCTATAACTTCGTGCCGTTTCACGCAAGAGGTGCGCAGGAGGGAGTGCGTCCCACCGCCAGAGTGCTCTACCGCTATGACAGCACGGAGGAGCTGCCCCGCCACGACGTGATCGACCCCAGCTTGAAGACCGGCGAAATCCATGTCACCCTCACGGCGGAGACCCCCGTGTTTGTCTCGGATGGGAATGAGCACTTCTATAAGGGTGCCAACGGCCGGTTCATGATTCCCGGCTCCACCATTCGCGGCATGGTCCGGGAGAACATGCAGATCCTGGGCTTTGGCGCAATTCAGACCGGTGAGGATGTGGAGGATACCCGCATCTACTTCCGGGATATGACGTCCTCCCGAGACAGCATGAAATCCCCCTTGAAGCAGTACTATGATGCCGCACTGCGGGTGGAGTCCCGGCGCGGAAAGGACGGCAAGAACTTCACCGTGCCCGGGAACGTCAAGGCGGGATACCTCCGCCGGGACAGCCGGGGACACTTCACCATTCAGCCTGTCCAGGGAGGTGTGGTGATCCGGATCCCCCAGAAGAACCATGCCCTGCAGAACGCCGGCCTGGCGGACAACGAGGCTACCACGATTCCGGTGGCCTTTCGGGTCTCAGACGGTATCGTGACCTATATCAGCCGAGACATTGCCGGGAGCCTCGGCAAGAGCGGCACGCAGCGGGGCGTGCTGCTGTATACCGGACACGGCGTGGGGAGGACGTCCCAGAACGCCCGGTATCTGTTCCCGGAGGCGGATGAGACGGCGGACCCCGTGGTTATCAGTGAGGAGGACGTCATCTCCTACAAGGATGACTACAAGGCCAGAGAGAACACCCTCGGGGCGAAGAGAACGTTCTGGGCGCTGCAGGAAGAGGAGGACACGGTGGGAAAACCGGTGTTCTACGCAGAGCACAACGGACACACCTGGTTCGGCATGACCATGTTTCTGCGGATCGGCTACCTGTACAGCGTAGGCGAGGGCCTTCCCATTCTGCCCAAAGAGGTGGAGACGGGCGGGGCGCCGCTGGACTACCCCCATGCCATGTTGGGCTACATCGGCAACCAGAAGTCCTACCGCACCCGGGTTACCTTTGGGGACTTTCCTGCAGAGGGAAATCCCAAGGAGGAGCCGGAGGTGCGCACCATCCTGGGCGGCCCCAAGGCCAGCTTTATCGAGGGCTATGTGGTGGACGCCAAAAACTATAACGACAGCCCCTTTGCGCTGAGAGGCTGGAAGCAGTACTGGCTGAAGGAGCCGAACCTGCCGCCGGTACCCGAGGGCAAGGAGAAAGTGGGCACAGGCCTGCGTCCGCTGCCCAAGGGGACCAAGTTCAGCGGTGTGATCCGCTACAAAAACCTCCACGAGGACGAGTTGGGCCTCCTGCTCTGGGCACTGCGCCTGGAGGAGGGGTGCAAACAGACCATCGGCATGGCAAAGCCCTACGGCTACGGCCGCATGCAGCTGGAGATCGATGGCCTGCGGGAGTACGACATGCAGTCCATGTACACCCCGGAGGGCATCTGCGGAAAGCCTGCTGGGGCGTCCAAGGAGCGGATCGCAGAGTACATCGGCAAGTTCGATGCCTATGCCTGCTCCAAGATGTACATCAAGAACAATCTGCTGGCGGCCAACGACGACCTGCAGGACTTCTTCTTCATCCGCACGGTGATTCGCAATGCGGCCAATGTGGACTACATGGCCCTGGATGAGTTCAAGAATGTGACGGTGAAACTGCCGTCCATCCGGGACGTGCGGAAGGAGTATCAGGAGAAGGCGGACGCCGAGGCGGCAAAAGCGGAGAACAAGGAGCAGGATCTGAGCTCGTTGATGGCTGCGCTCAAGCAGAAAGCGGACAAGAATAGACTCTAATCGTTTCCACGGCCAGTAACCCCTGCAGGCCGGTCTATGACTTGCAGGGGACAAGAGCCGCATCACGAGAGAGGGAGGTCATCTATGCTGACAGGATACCGCATCCGCCTGGCACAGGAGGGCACCGCCAGGTCCCGCCCGGAGTGGGCGTATCATCTCTATGCCGCGCTGCTGCAGCAGGCGCCCCAGGCCTTTGCAGCGGCGGCCCACGAGAATTTGGCGACCCCGGTGAGCCAGCACCTGGACGTCCAAAACGGCTGCCTTGTCTGGCACGTCAACCTGATCGGCAGGGAGGCGGAGACGCTGCTGGCCCCGGTGGTGGAGGCGCAGAAAGAGTACCTGCTGGAAAAGGACAAGGTCCGCCTTCTGGTGACGGATCTCTCCAAAGAGTACATCCCCGACGTGCAGACGCTGCTGCTGATGGGGGCCTCCCACAGCCAGGAGCACCGGCTGGCCTTTCGAACTGCCACGGCCTTCAAAAGCCAGGGGCGGTATCTGAACCTGCCCACCACCCGGCTGATTCTCCAAAGCCTGATCCGCAAGTGGAACGGCAGCATCAAGGAGTGCCCCATTGAGGACGAGAACGACGAGGGCATGGAGGCGATGGCAGCCGGGATCCGCTGCAAACAGTTCCAGATCTACGACCGTCTTTATTACCTGAAGGGGAACTCCATCCCCGGATTCGTGGGGGAGATCACCCTGGACAACCGGCTGAGCGGCTTCCAGAAGGACCTCGCCAATGCCCTTTTGATCATGGCGGGGTTCTGCGGCATCGGGATCAAGACCACCTTGGGCATGGGCGGCGTGCAGTGCCTGGAGAGCAGGCAGGACAGGAGAAGGAGATAGACATGGCGCGGGTGCTGATCACATCCATCGGAAAACCAAAAGTGGAGCCGAAGCGGGATGCAAGCGGGACTCTGGAAAAGGACAGGCACCAGTACAATTCGGCAGAGTACTTCATCGCATGGCCCGGCGGGGCGGAGGGGAGCTATCGGAGCAGCTACATCTTCGAGGCGCTGACGCAGCTGGAGCACATCGACCGCCTGATCCTCATCGGCACCGCCGGAAGCGGCTGGATGGGCCTCTATGAGTACATGACCACCCCCAAGTTCCACATGTCCATGACAGCCCCCGGCGTGGTCCTGGACGAGGCATACCGCGCCAAACTGGAGCCCTTCGACAAGACCACCGGCAACATCAACCGGCCGCTGGATGAGGTGTATGCCGCCCTGGGGCCGCTGAAGCAGTGCTTCGACCCCAAATACCGGGTGGAGATCCTGCTGCTGAAATACGGCATGCAGGACACAGACTGGGACGCCAACCTGCAGGTGCTGAGCCAGATCGAGAACCTGCTGGATGACGGGGACGAGCTGTATCTTGACGTGACCCACTCCTTCCGCTCCCTGCCGATCTTTCAGATGCTGGCCGTGTCCTATTTCACCAACATCAGCCGGAAGCACGTCCGGGTGGAGCGGATCACCTACGGCATGTTCGAGGTGGGGGACGAGTTTGGCCGGAAGACCCCCATCATAGACCTCTGCCGGCTGAACGATCTGATGGAGTTTGTAAAGCTGGCGGGAGAATACCAGCGCTTCGGCACGGCATACGGCCTGCAGGAGATCATGGAGCGGCCTGGGCGCAGCTTCGGCGGCTTCACAGAGCAGCAGGTGGCTCTTCTGGCGAATCTGGGCGACATGGTGAACATCAACAACATGGACGGATTCCGGGCCCTGGTGGAGAACGCAGAGGAGATGCTGAAGAAGGCATCGGAAGGCGCCTCGGAATTCACCTTGCTGGTGCGCACCATCTGCCGGGAGCTGGTGCAGAACTTCAGCGCCGGCATCAGCGACCCCATCATGACGGAGCTCAACCTGGCCTGCTGGCATATGGACAAGAAGCACTACTTCAATGCCGTAACCACCGCCAGAGAGACCTGTATCTCCTTCTCCATGCAGCTCTGCGGCGGCACGGGAGACGACTACGAGGACCGCAAGCCCTTTGACGACCTCACTCGGGCGCTGTATCAGAAGAGCGGTGCATACAAGAAGCTGGACGGCCCTACCCAGCGGTTTGTCCGGCTGGACGCCAGGCTCCACTTCCTCCGAAACGCCATGGCCCATCCCTCCTCGAAGATGGGGGATGACAAGAAGGGGGCCATCATCGCAGCCCTCGTCTCAGACCGGGTGCTGGAGGAGAATAAGACTGCGGAGGCAGATGCCGCCCTGCAGAAGTATTTCGGCATAGCGGATCCGGAGGCGCGGAAAGGCCTCATTGCGCAGCTGCACACGGAGAAGGGAAAGGTAAAGAACATCCTCCTGGAGAAACTGCAGGACCCCTATCCTGCAGAGGTGGAGGCGTCCGGCATCGTGGTGCGCCAGATCCGGGATATCTACCGGGCCTATTTCTTTGTCTCCCCAGACGATGCAGCGGAGAACGGGAGCAGGAGAGCGGCGCTGGGCGCACAGTTGCTTGCGCTCAAAGAGAAGAACGACGAGAAACAGAGAAAAAGAGCGGAAAAGAGGCCGGATTGAGCCAAGAAAGCCGGAAATGGCCCATCTGATATGCGGAAGGAGAAAGTTCGATGGCGCAGGCGGAGAAAGTGGTTCTGCACCTCTGGCTGGATGAGAGCGGGATGTTTCTCAGCGAGCAGGAGGAGGCTGCGGACAAATCCATTGGCAAACAGCGTGTGAGCCTGGTGGGCGGCGTGTACTGCCTGGAGAAGCAGATTCCAGAGATCCGGCCGAAGGAGATCATCGAAATGGTGAGGAACTGCCCGGACTTCCAGCCGGTCTTCCAGGCATATCGGGAGATGGAGAAGAGAAGCGTAAACGTCTGGCACAGCACGGAACTGCCGGATGACGTGAAGGTGCCGGCCCGGTTTCTGGTGATCCAGGAGTGCGCCAGGAGGGGCATGCACTTCGTGTTCTTCCGCCCGCCGAAGAAGTTCTCCATTGTGGACAGCTCCACCACCTACCTGAACTACCTGGCCGAGGGCCTGACCCAGTTTCTGAACGACCTCTCTATCAACGGCAGAGTGGTGCTGAACGTCACCATCGGGCGGCGGAAAGACACGGCGAAGGCCAGCGCGATCCTGATGAGCGGCCAGGACATCAGCACGGAAAGCGCATTGAAAGAGGCCGGGGACATCGAGAAAGAGCGGTATGAGACGCTTTTGAAAGAGCGGATCGCCCTGGCCAGAATCCGCCATCTGCAGTGCACAGACACCAGCGTGGAGTACCACGTCTCCTACGACTACGACAAGTCCAACGACTTTCTCGTGCTCAGCGACTATGTCTGCAGCTGCCGGTACGGCCTGGACACCAGCATGAGCTACCAGGCGAAGGCGCCGGACGGGAAGACCTATCGGGAGAAGATCTCTGAGATCCTGGATGGGAACAAGCGGGAATATGGACTGTGGGATGACCTCATCAAGATCGAGGCCCGGCACAATCTGCACCGCAGCAACTGGGGCGGTGCGCTGTTCCAGCTGCTGGCGGAGATGAAAGAGATCCCCGGGGACATGCGGCAGCTGATGACGGAAAACTTCCATCGGCTGCACCCAGGGGAGCAGCGCACCCAGATGCGCGTCTTCTTCCAGTTGGCGGACACCCTTTCTCAGCAGCCACTGGCCTATGAGGGCACGGAGACGCTGATGACAGCGTTTCTGGCAGAGTTGGAGAAGCTGCCGGTTTCCACTGAGAGTCTGCTCCGGTATTGCCGGGCAAATGCGCTTTTGTACCGCAGCGCCGTCCGCAACCACCTGGGGAAGATCCGGGAGGCCTATCAGGATTTGGTGGGCTGTGAGGGGGATCTGGCGGGGCTGCTCCGGAGAAGCGAAGACAGGGACCTCTTCTTCATCCAGAAGAACCGCCTGGCCATCCTGCTGCAGGACTTCTTCGACTACCAGGGGGCAGAGCGGGTTTTGAACGTCGCCAGAGAGGCAGCTGAGATTGAGCACGCATACAACCGGGATCTCTGCGAGCTGCTGGATCTGGGAGAGCCCATTGGCCTCTCGGACCAGCACGCCAAAGTTCTGGGCAGCCTGGCGCTGAACTGCCTCTACTGGATGCAGAGCAACCCTGTGGCAGCAGAGGACGGGGAGCAGTACGCAAGAAAGGCTGCAGAGGCATTCCAGGAGGCGGACGGCGGAAGACGGCATTTGATGAACCTGGCGGTGATCGAAGCCCAGACAGGGGAGCGGAAAGCAGCCATCGCCTCCTTTGCCCGGGCACTGAATTGTACGCCGAAGGAGATCCCGGACACTCTGAAGGCGATGAGACCGGAAAATGTGTATGTCTGGTACAGCACTGTCCGGTTCGCAGACGGCCTCTGGGACGGTCCGGATGAGGAGAACGCATTGGCACGGGCGCTCTACAAGTGCCTCGCCGCCTATGTGAGCCAGTATCACTTTGAAGACTACCCGGCCCACTCCTTCTGCCGCAGGTTGGGGACCCTGGCTCTGCGGAAGGCCGATGACCCGCAGCTGGCCCGAAAGCTTTTCTCCCGTTGCGAGGCGCTGTGCTTTGAAAGAAACACCACCCCGGACAGCTCGTTCTGGGGAATCGGCATGGCGGCGATCGCGGATCAGATGGTGTACTACCTGGAGCAGCTGGAAAACGGGGAAAAGAATAGACAAGGCGCCCTGGAGAGCGGGGAGAAGAAGTTCTGCCGGTACTACGCCCAGGCTATGGAGCCCGCTGTGCTGCCTCAGATGCGGGCCTTCTACAGCAGTGCAGGCGCACCGCCGGCGGAAGGTGCCTCTCTGCAGGACAAGCTTGCCTACTACAGGGCGTTCTCAGACCGGGTAGGCCACTGAACCGGAACCAACTGTTTGCTGCAGTGGAGCGGAGTGCAGCAGATGCGATGAACATGGAAAGGATGCGCACATATGGGCAAAGTTCTGATTTCTTCGATTGGCAACAACCGGCTGAACAGAGAGGGCCGATACAATGAGACCACGTACTTCATCGACCGTCCGGACGGGACTCGGGATGAGTACACCAGCAGCTACATCTTCGAGGCGCTGGTCCAGATGGAGCACATCGACCGGGTGATCCTCATCGGTACCGCCGGCAGCGGCTGGAAACCCCTCTATGAGTACATCGCCATGCCGGAGTATCACATGTCCATGGCAGCTCCCGGTGTCTCCTTTGATCCCGCCTACCGGGATCAGCTGGGAGAGCTGGATTCCCGATCCGGCTTGAAGGACATGTCCCTGGAGGAGGCCTCAGCCATTCTGGCGCCGCTGAAGAACTGCCTGGATCCTCAGTACAGGGCGGAGATCCTGCTCATGCGGTACGGTCTCAACAACCGCGACTGGGATGAGAATCTGCAGGTGCTGGGCAAGATCGAGGCGCTGCTGGAAGACGGGGACTCCCTCTACCTGGATGTGACACACTCTTTCCGCTCACTGCCTATCTTTCAGATGCTGGCCATCTCCTATTTCCAGAACCTCAGTTCCAAGCACATCAACGTGGAGAAGCTCACCTACGGCATGTTTGAGGTGCGCAATGAGTACGGGCAGAAGACCCCCATTGTGGACCTGAACCGGCTCTACGACATGATGGAGTTTGTGAAGCTGGCAGGAGAGTACCGCCAGTTCGGCACCGCCTATGGGCTGAAGAAACTGGAGGAGAAACCGGGCTGCAACTACACCGGCTTCAGCGAGAAGCAGATCGCCCTTCTCACGGACTTGGGCGACATGGTGAGCATCAACAACCTGGACGGCTTCCAGGAGCTGGTGCGCAACGCCGAGCAGATCCTGTATACCGCCGAGGGCAGCGGCACGGAGTTCCCGATCCTGGCAAAGGCCATATGCCAGGATATCTGCAGCAACTTCCTGGACGGCATCGATGATCCCCTCATGACCCAATTCAATCTGGCCCGGTGGCACATGGAGAAGAAGCGCTATCAGAATGCCATGACCACCGCCAGAGAGGCCTGCATCACCTTCACCATGGACCTCTGCGGCGCCACCGGCACAAGCTACGTGGAACGGGATCCCTATGCCTCGCTGCTGGGAGAGCTGGCCAGCGACAAAAATAAGAAACTGGCGGAGACCCTGGACAGCGGCAGCGTGAAGATTGCACGGTACAGCAGCAGGCTGCAGTATGTGCGCAACATGCTGGCCCATCCCTCCTCCGATGTGGACATTGAGAAGACGGCGAACATCGCCGCCGTTCTTGTGACGGACTGTGTGCTCCTGGACAATGCTGTTGCGAAGGCAGAGACAGC
>CANQII010000058.1 GCA_947623875.1 uncultured Oscillospiraceae bacterium | reverse complement strand
TGCCAGCCCTGGAGCCAGCCGTCTGTGGCCATGCGGATGAAGCCCTGGACAAATTTTGCATCGGTTACATTCATGATGATGTCCTCCTCGTAATATACGCTCAGCGGGTGATCACGTCAACAGGGACGTTGAAAATCTTGGCAACCTTGAGAATAGTGTCGATGTGGCAGCCGGCTGCTGCTGCCATGTGATGGGTGGGGCCTGCCTCGCTCCAGCGGTTGCAGAACTCCCGGGCGCCGCAGGTGAAGCGGGTGCGCATGTTGGTGTCGCCGAAGGTGAAGATGGGGCCTGCCTCGTTCACGCCCTCTGCCACCACGAACTTGAAGTGGCCGTCCCGGTCCTGGGTGATGCCCAGATAGGTAACCGGGCCCGTGGGGGGATAGAACTGGGTGAGGTAGCCGCCGCCGGTCTTGCCGTGGAACACCGGGACGATCTTCATGGTGGGCTTCTTCGCCTGGGAGATGTCCGCATCGCCGGAGCCGCTGTGGCCGATGATGCAGATGTCCTCGTTGAAGTCGATGGAGTACATCTCGCTGAGCTGGCCGGTGCCGGCAATGGTCTTCAGGATGCTCATGGCCATGGCCACCTTGATGTCGCCCTCTACAGCGCAGGCGGTACCCTGTTTGATCAGCATGGAGAAGGCGGGGATCAGCATGGAGTCCAGTTTGCCGGCCACGCCCTGGGCAAAGCCGTCATAATGGGAGGCCACGAAGCCCAGCTTCTCGTCCTTTACCCACTGCTCAAAGGCCACCACGTAGCGGGCCATATCCCACACCTTTTCGATGGTGCCGCCGCCCTCGATGTCGAAGGTGTCCAGGATGTCCTGAGCCTTGGCCCGGATGGCGTCCTCGTCGGTGATGTTGTCTGCGATGGCCCACATCTTCTCCCAGTCGAACTGCTTGGTGTAGAGCCACATCCGGTGGTAGAGGTTAGTCTCATCGATGTACAGGTCCATCATGCCGGGATAGGGCCGTCCGATCTGGGCCAGGTTGGTGTCCCGGAAGCGGCGGCGCACCTGGGCAGCCCTGCACCAGTCCTCGATCTCCGCCTGTACCTGGGGATCGCCGCCCTCGACAACGCCGGTGATCACGGCATGGCGCTTGCCGGCCCGCTCCAGGTCTGCCACCATCTCACCCACGGCGCCGCAGGCATAGAGCTCGCCCAGCCAGGTGGCGGTGTCCGTGTTGGCGTAGTCCGGGGCTTTCTTCTTCTGCACGTTCACCAGCACCACCGGCACATCCAGGTCCCGCACGGCGGGGAGCATGTTATAGGAGGTGGCATAGGTGAGCAGCTGGAGAATCACCAGGTCCACATCGGCGGCCCGGAACTTGTCTCCTGCGGCCTGGGCCAATTCCTTGGTGGTTACGATCCCGCCGTCGATGATCTCTACGGTGTCCGGGATGGTGCTGCGGAAGGCCGCATACTGACCCTCAAATTCCGGCACCAGAGAGGGGAACTGGGGCAGATAGGCGCCCAGAGCGATGGCAAAGACGCCAACCCGGGCTTTCGTGTTGACTAACATGGAACTACCTCTTTCCTTAACGATATCGTATTCACAAGGAGTCCCGCCTCAGGGCAGGATCTCACGGATTTCAAAGCTGGCCCGCACAGCGTCTCTGGCCGCCTGCAGGGAGGGGAACTCTCCTGCGGCGATCATCTGCACCAGCAGATTGCCGATGGCGGTGCCCTCCACCGGACCGGCGTACACCGGCAGGTTCAGGGCCTTGGCGGTGGCGGTGTTCAGGTACATGTCCTGGCAACCGCCGCCTACGATGTTGATGCTGGTATAGGTCTTGCCGGTGAGGGCGGAGAGCCCTGCCACGGCGTCCCGGTAGCAGCGGGCGAGGCTGCGGTATACGCACTGCATGATCTCCCCCACGGACTCCGGCACCGGCTGGTTGGTCTTGGCGCAGCTCTCCCGGATGGCGTCGATCATGCTCTCCGGGGCCAGGAAGGCATCGTCGTTGGCGTCCACCACAGAGGGGAAGTTCTCCGCCTCCTGGGCGGCGGCGATGAGGTCCGGAAAGCTCCAGGTACGGCCGGTGGCGTGCTTGCTCTCTTTGCCCTCCACATAGGACACGCCGTTCAGCTCCCGGCGGATGGACTGGATCATCCAGAGACCCATGATGTTCTTGAGGTAGCGGTACCGATACCAGGCGCCGCCCTCGTTGGTGAAGTTCTGCTGCCGGGAGGCCTCGGAGGTGATGGGCACTTCGTTTTCCACGCCCAGCAGAGACCAGGTGCCAGAGGAGAGGTACACGGCGTTGTCGTCCTGGGCGGGCACGGCGAGGAAGGCAGAACCGGTGTCATGGGTGGCGGGGAGCACCACGGTGGTCTGGAAGCCAACTTCTGCTGCCATCTCGTCTGAGAGGGGGCCCACAGGGGTGCCAGGCAGGGACAGGGTGCCAAAGAGACGCTCCGGCAGACCCAGCCGGCGGATGAGGTCCATGTCCCAGGTCTTCTCCGCGGCGTTCACCAGGCTCGTAGAGGAGGCGTTGGTGTACTCCTGCTTCTTCACCCCGGTGAGGCGGAAGTGGAAGTAGTCCGGGATCATGAGGAGGGACTGGGCCTGCTCCAATTGTTCCGGATGCTCCTGCTTCAATGCCATCAGCTGATAGATGGTGTTGAAGGTCTGGTACTGGATGCCGGTCTTGGCGTAGAGCTCGGTGCGGGGGACGATGCCGTCTACCAGGGTCTCCATGCCCTTGGTTCTGCCGTCCCGGTATGCCACGGCGTCTCCCACCACGTTGTCCTCCCCGTCCAGCAGCACGTAGTCCACTGCCCAGGTGTCGATGCCAACGGTATCCGGGATCTTGCCGATGGCCTTACAGGCCTTCAAACCGTCCACAATGCCCTGCCAGAGGTTGTCCATGTCCCAGCAGTCGTGGCCGTTGCGGCGGACCTGGCGGTTGTCGAAACGATGTACTTCCTCCAGAATCAGCTTGCCCTGTTCCACATGGCCCAGGATGTGGCGTCCGCTGGAGGCGCCGATGTCAATGGCGAGATAGTAACCTGTCATGAGAGATCCCCCTCGTGATAGCCGGCGCTCATGCTCTGTTCGGCCGGCCTCTGTTGTTGCACCAAAGATACCATTTCCGCAGAAAACCGTCAATCGATCTTGTGCAACATGGCAGAAGACGCGAAAACCGATCATCTGAAATGCCCATCTCCGGGCAAAACGATCAACTTTTGATCGTTTTGCCCTTGACGCCCTTCTCCCCGCCTGATAGAATCTCTCTAACCAGCAAGGAGGCGGTTTTCATGTACAGCAATCCCCGGTTTCAGCCCATTCTGACCTACCTGCAGGAGCACCAGCGGGCCACCATTCAAGAGCTCTGCAGCCTGGTATACGTCAGCGAGGCCACCATGCGTCGGGACCTCAGCGACCTCCAGGACTTAGGGCTGCTGCGCCGGATCCACGGCGGCGCGGTGTACACGGAGTCCGCAGAGGAGCTGGCCATCACGGTACGATTGGGAGTGAACGCCGCTGATAAGAACGCCTCGGCAGCAGTGGCCCTCCCCCACCTCCCAGACTTCGACGTCCTTTTCGTGGACAACTCCTCCACCTGTCTCGCCCTGCTCCGCCACATGGATCTGCAGCACAAGACCGTTGTGACGAACGGCCTCAGCGTGGCCCAGTTTCTCCTGGAACAGGGCCAGGCGCGAATCATCATGCCTGGAGGCGAACTCAGCAAGATCACAGACCTCTCCGGCAGCATGACCTGCAATGCCCTGCGCCACTTTCGCTTTGATCTCATGCTCAGCTCCTGCGCCGCCATCTCTCCAGACGGCACCTTTGAGAACTCCCTCCCCATCAAGGAGCTGAAGAGCACCGCCATGGAGCTCTCCGCCCAGCGGATCCTGGTGGCAGACAAGACCAAGTTCGCCCAGAGAGCCCCCTATCTGGTCTCCCCTCTCTCCTCCTACAACGCCATCTACACCAACGCCCCAGACAGCGTGCTTCAGCCGTATCGGGATCTGTCTCTCCCCGTCTCCAACCAGTGAGCCGGAGACCTGCCCAAATCAAGTGCGGGCTGCGCGGATGATTCCGCGCAGCCCGCACTTTCTATAGCGTATTGGAATGATCCGCCGGAAATCCAATGCATCCAGGCTATGGTTCTTCCCGAGATGCGCAGATGTCCGCCAGGGCCTCCGGGGTCTCCCGAAAGCCGTTGCCGATCCACACCATCATCACGCCCACCACCCCGCAGTGGGTGTACATCTCCCGGTACTGGTCTCGCCCGGGGTCTGACGTACTCAGGGCGATGCCCCGGAGGAAGGAGTCCATGATAAGCTGGATCTCCCCCTTCTCATAGAGAAACCGCAGCAGCGTCTGCCGAGACTGGCAGAAGGAGAAAAACTGCAGCGCACGCTCCCGCTCCGAAGCCTTTCCCTGCAGCGGATGTTCCTCCTGCCAGCGCCGCCACTGCAGCCCCACCTTGAAGGAAAGCACATCCAGTTTGGAGTTGAAATAGCGAAAATAGGTAGTGCGGCCCACCCCGGCGGTGCTGGTGATCTGCTCGATGGTGATCTTCTCTATAGGGAGCTCCACCATGTGCTGCAGCAGGGCATCGGCGATGCACTCCTTCAGGTATTCCGTGTTCTCTGTCCGTCTGCCCATCCTGTCCTCGCTCCTCCATGCTCTCCCCGGCAGCGTCCGCCGGAAAATGGTACTTTTCTTAGATAAAGTTCCCTTTTTCAGGAAATGCTATTGCATATGCGCCCGCCTTACGGTATGATACCGGGCAAAGGTACTCCCGTACCTTATCAGTTCCGGGGGAAGCTGTCAAGGAAAAGAATCATGCCGTACCCGGAGCGTACAAGGAGGTCTTACAATGAGCAAAACCATACGCAGAATCATAGGGCTTATCCCTGCCGTCCTCCTGCAGATCCTGTGGTTCTTTATTCTCACCCAGTGGCTGGCGCCCTTCTCCGCCCTGATCGGCCTGCTGCTCTCCGTGTTCGCTATCCTCTTCGTCCTCCACATCATGCTGAACCGGAACGAGGGCACGTACAAGACCCTGTGGCTGCTGGTGATCCTGGGATTACCGGTCTTAGGCACCGTTCTGTACCTGTTCTTCGGCAACAAGCGCACCACCAAGCCCATCCGAAAGAACCTGGAGAAAGGACATGCCTCCCTGCCGGAGGGCACCAAGTCTAATCCTGAAGCTGAGGCCATGCTGGCAAAGGAAGAGCCCCGCCTGGCCCAGACATACCGCTGGCTGGAGAAGGAGACCGGTTACTCCCTGCAGCCCCTCTCTGAGAACAAGTACTATCCCCTGGGCGAAGATCTCTGGACCGAGATGCTGCAGGATCTGGAGACCGCCAAGAAGTTCATCTATGTGGAGTACTTTATCATCGAAAACGGCGTGATGTGGGACTCCATGGTGGACATCATGGCCAAGAAGGCCGCTGAAGGCGTGGATGTGCGGGTCATGTACGACGACATGGGCAGCATCTCCACCTATAATAAGAAGAACCGGCAGGCGCTGGCCGCCAAGGGCATCCAGTGCATCGCCTTCAACCCCATCGTTGCGCTGAAGGGCACCCTGAACTACCGGGATCACCGCAAGATGCTCATCATCGACGGCCGTGTGGCATACAGCGGCGGCGTGAACCTGGCAGACGAGTATATCAACAAGGCCCTGAAGTTCGGCCACTGGAAGGACATCGGCTTCCGGCTCACCGGCAAGCCCGTGGAGACCTATACCAGGATGTTCTCCGCCTTCTGGAACGCCTTTGCCCCGAAACAGATCCCCGCGGAGAACCTGCAGCCGGCGCCGGAGGCGCTGGCCGCCGCACCCACCCAGGGCTGCGTCCTCTCTTACTACGACTCCCCCATCCGGGAGGATGCTCTCAGCAACACCCTCTATGCAGATCTGCTCTCCCAGGCCACCCACTACGCCTGGTTCTACACCCCGTACCTGATGCTGGGAGACACCCTGATGGACGCCTTCGTGATGGCGGCCGAACGCGGTGTGGATGTGCGCATAATCATGCCGGGCGTGCCGGACAAGGCCATCGTGTACCGCATGAGCCGCAGCTTCTACCAGCCCCTTCTGGAGGCGGGCGTGAAGATCTACGAGTACACCCCGGGGTTCGTGCACGCCAAAGGCTGCGTCATTGATGACAAGATCTGCACCATCGGCACCGTGAACCTGGACTACCGAAGCCTGTTCCTGCACTTTGAGAACAACGCCCTCTTCTACAAAGCCCCCCTTCTCCCAGACCTGAAAGCAGACTTCCTGGCCACCCAGGAGAAGTCTGTAGAGCGCACCCTGGACAACATCGGCCTCAGCTTCCGCAAGTGGCTGGTGGACGGCGTGCTCCGGATCCTGGCCCCGCTCTGCTGATCGCTCCAGTCTAACCTAAATACACAGAAAAGGAGTTTCCCGAATATGAAATATATGAAACAGCACACCGGCAGCGTAATTGTCTGTCTCTTTGAGATTCTGGTGGGCATTCTGCTGCTTGTAAATCCCGTGGGCTTTACCGCAGGCATCATCACCGCAGGCGGCATTCTTCTCATCGTGGTAGGCATCGCCTCCATCATCTCCTATGCCCGTCTGGACCCCGTGGCCGGCGCTGCCAGCCAGTCTCTCGCCAAGGGGCTTGTTGCCCTCTGTGCCGGTCTCTTCTGCGCCTTCAAGGCCGAGTGGTTCATCATCACCTTCCCGGTGCTCACCCTGGTCTACGGCGTGGTGATTCTGGTCTCCGGTCTCGCCAAAGTGCAGTGGACCGTGGACATCGTCCGGCTGAAGATGGGCAAGTGGTTCCTGCCCGCCATCAGCGCCGCGCTCTCCATCATCTGCGCATTCATCATCTTCGCCAATCCCCTGGCCACCACCGTATGGCTCTGGGTCTTCACCGGTGTTGCCCTCATCGTAGAGGCCATCTTCGACATCGTGAGCATGGTCTTCCTCGGCAGGGAAATGGTGTAAGGCTGCAGGCTGAAACGACACGCATGCCCCGCACTGGGAGACCGGTGCGGGGCATTTCCTGGCTTGGGCATTTGTATTATGGCACCTGCGTGTGCTGGAGGCAGGCCCTGTCCTTGCCACTCATGCAGAGCTGCAAAGAGAGAAACAGAGCATACCGCACGACAAAAGCATACAGCATCCTGCCAGGGAGAAGCTGTACGCTCTTGACTGAAATCTCGGTTTTCCTTGGGACAGAAAAGGCGGTTTGAAGTCTCAGCAGTCCAGCAGGTCCAAGGTACAGGTCGTGTTAATAGACTGGCGGATCTTGCCCCGCAGAGGCCGCACAGAGGACGGGAATACGCTGAGCTCATTGATGCCGATGGCCTGGAAGGCCTCCAGCAGCCCATTTTCGTTATCATTCGTCCGAATTATACAATTTGCAATCGCCGATTGACAGAACTTTTCGCGCATACTAGAAAGGGGCTGCGGGCATCCCTTGCCCGCAGCCCCCTGCTCTTATGCCATTCTAAAGATCTGCGTAACCTCTCCGGTCTCGATGTTGGCGCACCACAAGGTCTGATCCCAGATCTTGCCGGCCACGCCTTCTACCCGCTGTCCCCATTTGCTGGCATCCGCTACGAAATAGACCTCGCTCCCATCGCACATCACCAGCATACAGTGCTCCAGACCGTCAATGCTGTCGTAGACAGGCTGCAAGGAGATCTCCTTTACAAAGCTTCCATCCAGCTTGTAGATGTAGAGGGTGTCTCCGCCGATGTAATCCAGTCCTCCTACGATGGAGTACTGCATTCCGTCCACATCCTCCGGGACATCGTTCATGAGGCAGAGGTAGTCGTCCGAGAAGACCGCGCTGCCGTATTTGGTCTTCTCATGGGTGTCCGCCAGCTTTTCGGTCTTCCCAGTAGAGAGGTCTGTCTTCCAGAAGTCTCCGCCAGAGAGGTAGAAGTAGATGGAGCCGTTCAAGATGTACCACTGGCTCACCTCTACTCCGGTGGTGATCCACTCTCCCACGTCCTCTTTGTCCGGGGTCTGCCAGACCTGCTCTACTTTCTTGGCCTCCGGGTCGTAGGCGAAGAGAACGTCCTTGTAGATACCATTCTTTGTCTCCAGCCCCACCATGAAGTACACGGTGTCCCCGTCTGCCCAGAGATGATAGGCCGGTGCGCTGGTGTTGAAGAACATACCGGTATCTTCAGACGCCTCGCCCCAGATGGCCTCGGCGTCCTTCTCGATGTCTCCGCCCAGGGGCATGCGATACAGCACCCCGCTGTACGGGAAGTACACGATCCCGCGGTGCTGGATGGGGTGGGGTGTCCAGGACACGGTATCGCCCCGGACCACGAACTGCAGTTTCTGGATTGCCTCTCGGTTGGTGCCGTCCATGTCCATCCGGTACACCCGGAGGCCGTAGTCCACATACTGGCCGTTCTCCAACACGCTGTTCCGGCAGGTGTAGTAGAGCTTGTCCCCGGCGGACCAGATCACTTCACCGGCGATTCTGGCATTGCAGGTGGCGTCCTCGTGCTGACACTCCGGCTTGTTGCACACGATAGTGACCTTCTTGGTCTCCTTGTCCAGGAAGTACAGGTAGCTGCCGTCCAGTTCGAAGTAGTATCCGGCGTCTGTCTCCGCGATGGCATCAATCTCATAGGTGGTAGACTGATGCATGTTTTTCTGGAAGTCCGTGTCCCCTGTCTGGGATGCGGGGATGTCCACCGTATCCCCTCTGGCCGTCTCGCAGCCCGCCAGAGACAGGATCAGCAGGACTGCCAAGATCAAAGCCAGGAAGCGCTTCTTGGTGCTCATTTGATATTTCCTCCTTGTATTCTGAGATGTATTCTCGTGATGGTTCCCATCTCGGGGGGATGCTGTATGTCTGATACATTCCCCGGAAACCAGTCATCGTGCAGGTGGCTCTCCCGCCTGCACGATGATCATACAAACCGCGAATAACAAACTCGTAACGTCTGGAGAAAAAAATATCTGGAAAACCGCCAATACTTTGCGCTGCCCAACTGTTCTCATAAGTGGAGGGAGGTGAAACCGTGACGCAGCCATCCATCAACGCACTCATTCTCCAAACCGCCCATGGAGACAGAGAGGCCTTTGCTCAGCTGTATCAGACTATGCAAAAGCCCGTGTATTACTATGCCCTACGTTTCTGCGGCAGCCATGATCTGGCCGAAGACGTGCTGCAGGATACTTTTGTCTCAGTCTGGAGCAAGAGCGGTTCCTTTGTCCCCAGCGGAAGCGGACGCGCCTGGATCTTAACCATCGCCAAGCATAAGGCAATCAACGCCAGGAAGCAGAATCAGCGTGTCCTATCCCTGGAGGACACCGATGCGGAGGACCTGCAGCCCCGAGATCCGGACAGCAGCCTCCTGGACGCCATCGATGCAAAAACCACATTGGGAGAGCTGCTGAACACCTTGAACAGGCGGGATGCGGACATCGTACTATTGCGTCACGCAATTGGACTCACCCTCACGGAAATTGCGGCGGAGAAGGGCATGAAGCGGGGCACCGTCTTCTGGGCCTACAACTCCGCCATCAAGAAACTGCGCAAAGCACACGAAAGGATGGAGCGACCGTGAAACGCAAAATCGCAGACGTACTGGACACCCTAACAGATACCTATGTTCCAGACAAGTTGGACGCCGTAATGAAGCTCACTGCCAATATGCCACAGGTTTCTTATGTCGCAGAAGCAAGACCACAAACGCAGGCCCCAGTCCTATGGAGAAAGGTTTTGGCCCCGGCAGTCTGCTGCTGCCTGATCGCCCTTCTGGGCTTCGGCGTATGGCGCAGCAGCATGCTGACTCCGGCTCCGCTATCCCCAGATACCCCCGCCATTGTTCCCAGCAGTCCTGATGAGATCGCCCCTGAGGCCCCCGTTGTCCTGGAGACAGCAGACGGTGGCGGGGCGCAGGAAGTTCCGGCGATACCCAGCACAGACGAGGTACTCCCGGTTCCCGAGGCAGACCAGATTGTGATCAATCAGTTGGAAACGGCACCGGCAACTGTGGAGCAAGACGTGCAGCGCAACGGCTATGGGAAAATACCCTATGATGTATGGGAGGACATTATGGCGAGGTTCCAGGCTAAGACCGGCATCGAGTACCACGCCTTCTGCGCCCGGATTCCGGCGGAGTTTCAGGACAACTACAACTTCTTCACCCTCTCCCTCCGGGGATACAAGGATTTCGGCCGGGATGAGGACTACCTCCTCCACGACTACGTCTTTGAGTGCTACAACTCCGCCGGCGCCAAGGCGATCATCGCCCTCTGCGACTTTGAATCTCCCCTGCAGGGTGCCGGCATCTCGGAGCAAGATCTGGTGGAGTCTCAGATCAATGGAACACCGGTTACGATCTGCTCCTATGGGGACACCTATTGGGCGCAATACAGCTACCAGGGCGTGAACTATACCATCGAGACCACCGGTTTGGACCAGGCAGGACTGGAAGCTCTCCTCACCAGCCTCCTTACGGCATAGCTCATCCTATTGAACCCATTGTGACAGCCTTTTCACACAGCACCTCGGTTTTCCAGAAGTATACTGTCCCAGCTGAGTTGTCCGCAGCCGCAAAATGAAAGCCGCCTGCATCTCTGCAGACGGCATAGGAAACGCTGTTTCAATGAATTCGTCCAATTTTGTCCTCGTGCAGCTTAATCGTACGCAATTCCGAGGTCCTTCTCTACGTCCTCCCATATCAGCCAGCCCTTTGTTTCGCCGGATCTGCGGCCCTTCTCCACCTCGCTCATCAGGCGGAGCGTAGCCCACATCTTTTCATAGTCCGCGATATCCAGGACGACATATTGGCCGCGCCCGTTTTCTGTCAGGAAAACCGGTTTCCCAACAGACACTTCGCGCAGCACATCCTCGTAATTGCGCAGATCAGAGACAGGCCTTATGTTTGGCATACGATCCACTCCCTTCAATAGACAATATGCACCCGTCTGGTACAAAATGCAACCGCCAATTTACAGCCAGCGGCCGGCGCGAATCTCGCGCCGGCCGCTCTGCTCTTCCTTACCCCCTCCACACATACTCTAATTTGTATCTCAGATCACACGAGACGGAGCATCCGCGAAATCTGCAAACGCTCTTCCGGAAGGAGGTGCGCATCATGATCTCACTGAAAGATGCTTGCACACTGGTCCTGAAAAACAATCCAGGACAATACATTCATGTTGTAAATGAGTACGAGAGAGTATATGAGTTTATAGTCCTTGGCAAAGGAATTCGCATTGAGGACTATGGGCTCATGCTGTCCACCATAGCGGTGGAAAAGCAGACTGGGGCATATCTGGGGCGTCTCTCAATTGCTGATCCCCTGTACGATAGCCCATACAAGCAATATCCAGAAGAGTGCATTGAGGATCTGCTCCAATAGGGCGGCTCTTCACCTGGTCTCATCGCAAGTCACTGCCCTCACATGGCGAACTGCGCTGTAACCATGGCCCCGCCTGCATTCCTATTCTCCAACCACAAAGACCCGCCGTGCTTCTCGCAGAGTGTCCTACTGATATACAGCCCCAGGCCGAAATGGTATCCGTTTTCCGATGTCTCACCGCTATAGTACGGCTGTACAGCGGTCTGCAGTTCCCTTTCAGTAAAACCACGACCATCATCGGAAATTCGGATAAGAAAAACATTCTCGGCACTCTCTAAGTGCACAGCAATCCTGGTTCTGGCATACCGTAGGGCATTGCCCAGGAGGTTCTCGAACACCTGAGTTACCGCCCTCCCGTCCAGGTACAGTGGATCTGTCTGGAGAGTCTCGGTGAAATCGCAGGCAAGGCCATGGCGTTCGGAGAGCAGCTCGGCGGAGTCTCGCAATGTGGCAGCAAAGTCCTCTGCCGCGATGTCCTCTTTCTGCGGCACCACGTCCGCCAGCTTCTGGGCGGTGTTCATGCTGTTGGCGAACTGCTCCAGACGCTCCACATGGGACTCCATGGTGGTAACCGTGGTGAGGACCTTCTCTGGGCTCAGCTGGCCGGTGGGGAGAAACTTGGTGAGGATCCCGGTGTAGCCCTTCAGCACGGCGATAGGGGTCCGGATATCGTGGGTGTAGGCATCGTTGAGCTGCTTTCTCTCATCGATCATCTGACGCATCCTGCGGTTGCTCTCCTCCAGGGCGGCCCGCATCTGCTCAAAGGCGCCGCAGAGTTTGGCCATCTCATCCTGTCCGGCGTAGTCCAGGGAGAAGTCGAAATCATTCTCGGATATCTTGGATGCTGCGGTGAAGAGCAGCGCCAGCGGCCGCTTCAGCTTGGTGTAGTAGAGTATCAGAGCCGCCGCCAGGAGGAAGGCCGCATAGATGAGGACTGGGGCCACCCGGATCGTGGTGCGATACATCAGATAGTGCCGCACCTCCGTATCGGGCATCCCGTCCAGGTCCAATTTGTAGTAGATGAGCTCTGCCTTTTCCCCATCCAGGGATTGATACACAGTATCCGCTCCGTCTTCTCCCGCCTGCTGCATCAGCATATACCGCAGGTTGATCTGGGAGATCCCGGCGTAGGCGGCATCGATCACCCGGTTGGAGATCAGAGAGGCCGCAATCAGCGCCGCTGCCGCAAAGAGAAAGATGGCACACCACAGCGGGATGCTGCGGTACCACTTCTTCAGCGCACCCATTTGTATCCCACTCCCCACACCGTCTGAATGTAGGGCTTGCACCCGGCGCTGGTGAGCTTGGCCCGCAATCGGCTGATCTGCTCCCGCAAGGTGGTCTGCTCCGCGTCGCTGGCCATGTCCCAGATGTCCTCGATGATCTTCTCCCAAGGGAACACCTGCCCGGGGTGGGTAGACAGCAGGGCCAGAATCTCATACTCCTTGGGGGTGAGGGCGATCACCTGGCCGCCGTAGCTCACCTCCCGGGTGGTGTAGTCTACCATGAAGTGGTCATCGAGAAGGAGCTTGTGAGGATTCTGGCCGCTGCGCTCCTCCCGGCGGAGGTGGGCTGCCACCCGGGCCCCCAGTTCCTCTATGGAGAAGGGCTTTACGATGTAGTCGTCGCCGCCGGCGGCAAAGCCCTCCAGTTTATCCCGGTTCTCCACCCGTGCGGTGAGGAACAGGATCGGACAGGTCACCACACCCCGGATTCGGCGGCACACCTCGATGCCATCGATGTCCGGCATGTTGATATCCAGCAGGATGAGGTCCGGCTGCTTGCCCGCCTTGGTGATCCCGGTGAGGCCGTTTTCCGCCAGCATCACGTCGTAGCCCGTAAGAGTGAAATACTCCCGGAGCATCACGCCCATGTCCCTCTCGTCGTCAATGATCAGCAGTGTCTTGCGCATCGTTCTCCCCTCCTGACTCAAATCATATCCCCCAAGTCTAACAGAATCATAACAATCCGGCGGTTGTGTGCGTCTCTGCGTGCACACCCGCTGTTTGTGTTCACCCATCTCGCCGCATGCAGCCAATCCGTCCGTTTCTCATATTGTTCTTGATTCGCAAGCAGTAATATGCTATATTTATTCACGCAGTTTTGGCTTATCAATCGCACATTTTGTTTCCATCTGCATTTGTATTACATTTTTACATGCTTCACAGTGTTTTCTAATAACAAAGATATATCTCTCATATAAAGCATCTAGCACGAGGAGGATCCCCATGGGCTACTATCTGAACAGCACCCGTCCCTACGATGCATTTCTGTCTGCATCCAGACAGCCGTACTTTGTGGACAAGACGGACATACTGGAGTCGCTTGTCTGCCGGTCTGCGCAGGCCTCTCTTCTTCCAAACGGTCCCGGCGTCCTGTACTCCCGCTATCTCGCCGTGCACTGGTCCAGCGGTTTCGGCAAGACCACAACGGCCCGCCTGATCGCCGCATACTTTGGGAAAGCCGCAGACGGCCATGCCCTCTTCGATCCCCTCCATGTCTCCCGCCAGCCGTGGTATCGAAGCTGTCTAAACCAGTACAACGTGGTGTTTCTCCCCTGCCTGGAACAGCCAGAGGGGGAGCACAACTTCCGCCGCTATTGGGACAGGATTGAGCACCTGCTCCTCCACGATCTCATGGAGGCCTATCCGTATGCGGGCATCACGGAAGAGTTCTCCCTGTGGGACGCCTTCACTTTTGTATTTCTCCGATACCAGGAGACCTTTGTCTTTGTCCTGGACGACTGGGACTTCATTCTGCACCAGCCCACGATAACCGTTGCAGAGAAGGAGCAGTACCTGCATGATCTGGGCTGTCTTCTGAAGGACAAGGCATATGTGGAACTGGCCTATCTGTCTGGACGCCACCCCATCCCCAACTACAGCAGCGCCTCCCCCTTGGACATGTTCTACGAGTATTCCCTGGAAAAGGTGCCATTCTCCACCAGCTTCGGCTTCACAGATGCCGAGGTAGACCAGCTGTACAGGCGATACCGGGAGAGAACATTCCATCCTGCGGTATCGCGAGAGGACCTGCGCCAAGCCTTTGGCACACACCGGAACCCGCAGGGCGTCATTCTGTACCATCCCCAGAGCGTAGTATCTGCCCTGGAGAACAACCGGATTCCGTAGAAAGCGGGAGCCTTGAAGTTTCATCGGTACCTCACCCCCAAATGTACGAACCATGGGTCTAACAGTTGGGGGCAGCAAGGCCGCAGACAGTGTCCGCCTGCGGCCTTGTTTGTCGTGGGTTCAGTTCGGCAACCGCCGCAACCTCTGGGTGGATGCAGCCGCAAAAAGCAAACTTCCGGACACAATCGCCGCCGCAGCCAGCCCAATCCCCCACGGGATCATTCCAGTGATGCCACCATTCTTCTCCAGCAACACCGGCATGGCCTCCACTGGCAGGATCACAGAGAGCGGTCGGAAGACCTCAATCCCCATGTAGACAGAGAGCAGGGACGGCAATAGCAACACCGCACAGGTGGCGATATAGGCGATCTCGGTGCGTTTCACCTTACTGGAGATCAACAGCACCAGAACCCCGCAGCAATAGAGGGCCAGATACCGCCAGAGATACAGCAATAC
>CANQII010000057.1 GCA_947623875.1 uncultured Oscillospiraceae bacterium | reverse complement strand
TCCACCATTTTCCGGCCTGAAACTGATCGTTTCAGGCCGGCTTTTCTTACCTTGATAGAGGATTTCCTGGAAAATTTTGTTTTCTGCCGAAGCAAACTGTGCGCATTTGGTTAAGCTGTACCGCAAAGTATCAGGAGGCGAGCAAATGGATCTCCATGGGTTTCTCATGAGCGGCGACCGAAAGGTTGCAGAAATCAGCAATGGCCGTATTCACCCCATCGACGTTCTGCATATGCCCCTTTATCTCGCGAAGCATGACGATTTGGAAGGTTGGCTGAAGGGCCGGGCGATTGACCGTCACCGCCCCAACGCCCGCATTCTAAAGAAGATTCTTCGCTTGACCGACACAAGCGATATCGCTGCAGTGATGCGCTGCCATGCAGCCACGATCACAGACAACTACTGGGTTTGCCGTGATGAGGAGAATGTGACATACAAGGACATTCGCTTCTCAGAGGATACCTTTGCCGAAGTCGCTCTGACAGGGAGCTTTGCCAGCTATTCCAGGCAATACAATGATAGGCAATTGCAAGGCAGTTCTCCAGAGCTCACAAATATCGGAAGCTTCGAAAAGTGCTGGAGGCTCATCGACGGTGACTGGTGGCTTTTCAAAACGGGGACACCAGAAGAGCGTTTTTCGGAGCTTTTTATCGCACAATTGGGTGCAATACTGGGTTTTCCCATGGCGGAATATCTTCCTGACGATGACTTTGTACGGACAAAGGATTTCACCAATGGGCAGTACAACTACGAACCCGTTGACTCTATTGTCGGTGATGAAGAGGACTATGTGTTCAACTATGAGAAGCTGACCGAGCTTAAGCCAGATCTGGGAAAGGAGTATTTGGATATCCTTTTCATGGATGCTCTCTGTTTCAACATGGACAGACACACGAAGAATTACGGCGTTTTGCGGGATCAATCCTCTGGCAAGGTTCTCTGCATGGCGCCCAATTTCGACAACAACATTGCCTTGATCAGCCGCGGCTATGGCGCAGATCCCCGCCAGGCCAACAGTTTCATGATCCAATTGTTCGCCGATCTTTTAGCCGACAAAGGCCTTTCGTACCAGATACCGCCTCTGTCCGTAGAGACGATCCGTTCCACCGCCGCCAATGTTCTTCCTGACGCCGATATTGACCGAAACTATGTTGTGCAAATGGTATGGAACCGCATGCAGCGGCTGCAAAAACTACTGAACAGCAGCACCTGAGTCTTGCTGTATCATCAGGGGAATCCGGTAACCGGTCCAGACAGGGACGCAGAACAAGCGTCATTTCCTTGCAGTTCCCGGTATCCCCATGATTCTCGAACAGCATTGCAGAGGCCCTCGTACATATGAGCTCCGCCTGCCGTTGCAGCAGGCGGAGCTTTGTCATTTCGGCGGCAAAGGCGCTCCCACCCCATGTTCCCGACGGAGCAAGTGCATCGGACCTGGCCCGGCGCTTTCTCTCATACGGCAGCACTGCTGCACAAATTTACAGACCATTCATCCGCTTCCCTCTTGCGCCGCATTGTTTTTTGGAGTAGAATCATGCGGAATTAGACTAGTAGGTAGGTGGGTTTTATGATTCGGGAACAGTTCCGCATCGGCGGGATGACCTGCATTAACTGTCAGAATAAGATCCAGCGCGGGTTGAACAGCATGTCAGGCGTCCGATATGCAGCAGTGAGTTGGTAGAACGGCACCGCTCAGATCACATACGATCCGGGCAAAGTCAACCGCCAGCAGATCAGGCAGAAGATCGAGCGTCTGGGCTATGAGGTCCTGCCGGACGGACAGGAAACCGGCACGACGCTGGTTCGCACCGTCGGTCTGCTGGTCATCATGATCACTCTGTTCGTATTGCTGCAGCGGTACGGCGTCTTGAATCTGCTGGTGCCCAGCCAACTGGCAGACAGCGGCATGGGTTACGGGATGCTGTTTGTGGTGGGCCTTCTGACCTCGGTCCACTGCGTCGCAATGTGCGGGGGAATCAATCTCTCCCAATGCCTGCCCCGAACAGAGGGAGACAGCGCATCCGTCCCGGCCTTTCTCCCCTCTTTACTCTATAACGCAGGCCGTGTGCTCTCCTATACTGCGGTAGGCGCTCTTCTGGGCCTTGTGGGGATGCTGCTGGGCAGCGGCGCAGGCGCAGGCGTGCCGGTGCTGCTCCAGGGCATCCTAAAGCTCATCGCCGGTGCCATCATGGTGATTATGGGTCTGAATCTTCTGGGGGTGTTCCCGTGGCTGCGCCGGCTGTCTCCCCGCCTGCCGGCCGCTCTCGCCAAAAAGCTCGGCGCAGGGAGGTCTGCTGCCCGGCAGCCATTCCTGGTGGGCCTGCTCAACGGCCTCATGCCCTGCGGTCCCCTGCAGTCCATGCAGATCCTGGCGCTGGGCTCCGGCAGTCCCCTGGTGGGCGGGCTGTCCATGCTGCTGTTCAGCCTGGGCACCGTTCCCCTCATGTTGGGGCTTGGGGCCGCCGTCTCCGCCCTGGGCAGAAAATTCGCCAGCACTGTGACGAGTGTAGGCGCGGTGCTGGTGACGGTGATGGGCCTGGCCATGCTCTCCCAGGGCGGCGCTCTGTCTGGTCTTCTCCTGCCGGATCGCCTGCTGTTCCTGGTCATCGCACTTGCCGTAGTAGGCACAACGGCCAGCGTCCCCGTCCCCAAAAAAGCCTATCGGCTGGCGGCCACCGCCGCTGCCGTTGTTCTGGTGATTGTCGCGGGATTTGCCCTGCACCACCTGGACCGGTACAACAGTTTGGGGAGCGGCGGCTCCGCCGGTTCGGACCTGGACGGCGTTCAGGTCGTGGACGGCGTACAGTTGGTGGACAGCACCTTGGTTCCCGGCAGATATCCCACCATTACGGTCCAGGCGGGGATGCCGGTGCGGTGGACCATCGACGCGCCGGCGGGCAGCATAAACGGCTGCAACTACCGGGCCATCATCCAGGAATACGGCATCGAGCACGATTTTACAGAGGGGGAAAATGTCATCGAATTCGTTCCCACGGCGGCAGGAACGTATCCCTACAGCTGCTGGATGGGGATGATCCAAGGCAGTATCATTGTACAAGAGTAGAAGCAAAATTCAATGGCAAAGCAATCTCCACCATCTTCCGCCCAGAAGCCACGTCTTCTGGGCGGATTTTGCGTTCCAGGTCGGTTCGGAAAATGGCTGTCTGCCCAAGCCGGCGTTGACGCACCTCGGAGAAAGCAGAAAAAGGTTTGGGATCGCCCGTATGAATTATGCGTCTCTGACCCGATTCGCCGAATCACCGGTCAGTTTTTCGCCAAATCACAGGTTAAAATTTCGCCAAATCGCAGGTTTCGGGGAAAAGGCGCTGCAATCCCCCACCTTTCTGGTGCAGTCTGGGGACCAGATCATCGGAATGCCCTTCTGCACCAAGCCCCTCTTCCTGCCGGATCGTTCGAAAAATGTGCCTCTTTATTCATGCCGTTGTCCTACGGCGGGCCAAAATGCTATCATAAGGCGAGAATCGCAAATCCCCGAAAGTCTCGGGATCTTGTCGTTTGCCCGGAAATACAGGCAGCATACGGAGGTGCGCCATGAAACTGCCCAAGTCTAGAATCTACCGCTTCTGTGCGGCAGACATCGCCAAAGGCCTCTTCAACGGCCTCATCGGCAACTACCTCATCTACTTCTTCCAGCCCACCGCGAAAAGCGGCATCCCCAATCTCCTGCCGGACCACCGCTTTCTGGGCTACATCACCGTGATGTCCGTGATCACGGCCCTCTGCAAAATCGTGGACGCGGTCACAGACCCGCTGGTGGCGGGGCTCTCAGACCGCAGCACCAACCCGGAGGGGCGGAGAATGCCCTTTCTGAAACGGGCCGGCATCCCCTACGCCCTGTCCGTCTTTCTGATCTTCATGGCCCCATTCGAAGCAGGTTCCCCCTTAAACGCGGTCTGGGTGGCCTTCTTCTTTGTCCTCTACTATGTGGCCTACACCTTCTACTTCATCCCCCGCAATGCTCTGATCCCGGAGATCATCCGGGATCCAGGAGACCGGGTCACATACTACGGCATCAGCGCCGCGCTGTTCATGGGCTCCAGCGCTTTCATGTATGCGGCCACTCTCTTCGTGAACCTGCTGAAAAACGCCGGTCTCCCCCCGATCTGGGCGTGGAGAGCCGTGTTCGCCCTCTTTACCGTCATCGGGGCCGTCTGCGTCATGCTCACCGCCACCGCATTCCGGGAGAAGGACTACGTCTCCGGCACATCGGTGCCCAGGGAGAGCATCCTGAAGAGCATCGGCGGCGTGCTGAAGAACAGGACCTTCGTGCTCTTCTCCGCAGGAGATCTCTTCAGCTATGTCTCCCTGCTCTTCTTTGAGACCGCCATGCTGTACTACATCACAGAGCTTCTGAACATCCCGGAGGCCCAGTCCTTCTACGTGATGCTGGCCGCCATTGCCGGCGCTGTAGCGCTCTTCCCCGTGATCATCCGCATCGGGAAGAAGCACGGCAAGAAAACCCTTCTGGTGGCGGCCAGTACCATCTTCACCGCAGTCTTTGTGGTGATCTACTCTGGAGACCGGATCTCTGCTTTGGTCCCAGGCCACGAGCTTCTGCTGGGGCTGGCAGTTGGACTCGTGGTGGCATTTCCGTTTGCAGCCATCAACGCGCTGCCATCCTCGGTGTCCTCAGACATCATCCAGAAGGACAGCCTGGAGAACCATGTGAACCGGGAGGGCATCTTCTCCGCCGTAAAGACGCTGATTGAAAAGATGGCAGCCGCTGTAGCCACAGCCATCGTCTCCACCGTTCTGGCCATCGGCGCTCCGGCGGGCTCCTCCGTGGGTCTGCAGGGCATCAAGCTCACCGGCGTCTTCGCGGCGGTGTTCAGCCTGCTGTCTCTGGTCTTCTTCCTGCTCTACGACGAATCCTCCGTGACGGACTACCTCCGAAAACACACAAAGGCGGGTGACTCCTGACATGCCGAAACCGCAGAACACACAGGAAATGCGAGTCCTGGGCCCGGAAAGCGCCCGAAAGAACGTCTCCCAGGAAAAGCTGGAGCAGTACACGGACACCCTGTCCCAGATGATCCGCTGCAAAACCGTGTGGCACCAGGACGGCCGCTTCCAGTCTCACTTCAACAGCTTCTATCAGCTTCTCGCAGAGCGCTTTCCACGGCTCACCGAGAAGGCGGAGCGTCTCACTTTCGGCAGCGGCTGCGTTGTCTATGTTCTCCGGGGGAAGAACGCCAAAAAGTCTGTGATGCTGATGTCCCACCACGATGTGGTGGATGCCACCGATGGATGGCACTCGGATGCATTTGAACCGGTGATCCAGGACGGCTATCTCTGCGGGCGGGGCTCCATCGACACCAAGACGCCCCTTTTTGCTGAGCTCCAGGCCGCAGAGGAACTGCTGGAAGAGGGATACGAGTTCCCCGGCATAGACCTCTATATCGGCTCCTCCAACAACGAGGAGGTGAGCGGAGACGGCATGGTGCTGGCAGCCCAGTATTTCCTGGACCACAATATTCGCTTTGAAGCCGTCCTGGACGAGGGAGGGGCCATCCTCAGCGGGCAAATCCCCGGGGTAAAGGCCAAGTCCGCCATGATCGCGGTCCACGAGAAGAGCCGCCACATGTTCCGGTGCACCACCACCCAGCAGGCAAAGGGACACGGCGGTTTTGGAAAGCCGGGAGACACCCCGGTGATGCGGATGAGCAAATTCATCGCAGAGGTCTCGGAGGCCCGCATCTTCCGAGAGAAGTTCTACCCCGAGGTGGAGGAGACCTTCCGTGTCCATGTGCCGTACATGAGCTTCCCCATGAACACCCTCTTTGGGAACCTTCGGCTGTTCTCCCCGGTGATCAAGAAGGTGATGGCAGCCATTCCGCCGGCAGCTCCCATGCTGTCCACCAGCGTCTCCTTCCAGAGCATCTCCGGGATGGACGAAGAGGATCCCCGGGCCAAGGCAAAGACAGTGGAGGCCCGGATGTTCCTCCGGTGCATCCGGGAAGAAGATCTGTTCGCAGAGCTCAAAAAGATCCGAAAGATCGCCAAGAAGTACGGCATCACTGTAGCGGAGGAGTCCCGGGACTACTGCAGGCCCACCTCCTGGAAAGACCGGCCGTTCCATGTGCTGGAGGAGGTGCTGCACGAGGACTTCCCGGACGTCATCACGGCGCCTTTCTTACTCACCGCAGGCACCGACGCCCGCCGTCTCTCGGCTGTGGCGGACAGCATTCTCCGCTTCGCCCCCATAGACCTGTCCCCGGAGCAGTTCGCATCCGTGCATGGGGACGACGAGCGCATCTCCGTGCGGAACATCGGGGAGTGCGTGTGCTTCTACAAGGACTTTATCCGCAGAATATGAGGAGGCAGACCGATATGAGCAAAGTGAAAAACGAGGCAAAGATCAAGAATCCCCTGATTGTGGGCATCCGGGAGCAGCTGGAGCACCGGGCGCTGTGGATGTACCTCATCACAGACGAGGCTGCAAAGCACGGTCTGCCCCGAGAGGAGTACGTGCCGGACGCCATCCGCCGGTGCGGCGTCTACCAGGGCAACCTGCTGAAGGAAAAGGGCGGCATGGGCAACTCCCTGAAGGGGCTGAAGAAAGCGCTCTTCGGCTTCTTCGCGCAGCAGGTCTTCGAGATGAAGATTCTCCGCTGCGACGATGATCACCTGGACATCGACTTCCACTACTGCCCTCTTCTGAAGGCCTGGCAAAAGCAGGGCTGCAGCGACGAGGAACTGGCCGTTCTCTGCGACCACGCCATGTGCGGAGACCGCGGCATCGGCTCCTGCTTCGGCGTGGAGCTGGATCTCCCCCAGACGCTGGCTAAGGGAGGAGACACCTGCCAGCTGCGGTACGTCCGGCGGGACGCCGGCAGTGCGAAGAACTGACCATCCCAGGCAGCTGAAACGCTCAGCATGAGGCTCAAACCGCTGGAGCAAGCAATCCGTCTCAAGAAGGCCGGCAGTGCTGTGTGTGCATTTCACAGCACCGCCGGTCTTGTTCTGCCTGTGATCCCCTGTTTTTGCTCTTTTCCGTACCTTTTGGGGTCTTTCTACCAGGTTCCGCCCTTTGAAAATCAGATGGCACCAGACAAATCCGCTTTTTGCACGCATCCCAACGGTTCCAGTGTTTCCCGCATTGGAACCGGATTCCATTCTTGAAATATACCGTGTCCGGTGCTATAGTTGTGCTGTTGTTTCGCGTCAGACAGGCAGTCCAGATTCATGCAGGACTGCACAGCAATCCTGCCGGGAAGGAGGAATGTTCGCCCATGGAAAGTGTAATACTGCAGCAGCCCCTGGTGATTGCGCTGGTCCTGTACGGCGTGGCCCTCTTCCTGGTGATCTATGATCGGCACTATCGGGCTACCAAGGGCGCCTTCACCCTGGTGTCTACGCTGCTGGCCGGAGCCGCCACAGTATACAGCCTTCTGCGGGGGGCTTCTCTCTGGGAGTGCGCCACCATACTGCTGGTGTTCCTGCTCCTCACCATGGAGGTGAAGGAATGAACTTTAACTCCGGCATCTTCCTGGTGTTCCTTCCCGTGGTAGTGGCAGGGTACTGGATTCTGCCCCACAGCGGGCGGAAGTACTGGCTTCTGGCTGCCTCATACTTCTTCTATATGTACGCCAATCCCGCCCTCATCTTCCTGCTGCTGGCGTCTACAGCGGTGGACTACTTCTGCAGCCATGGAATTGAGAAATACCGGGGCCAGCGCAAGATCATGAAACTGCTGCTCCTGGTGAGCATCTGCGTGAACCTGGGATTGCTGTTCACCTTCAAGTACTTCGACTTCTTTGCAGAAACCATCAACGCTGGCTGTGCTGCCCTGGGCATTCCCTACCGGATCCCGGAGCTGGGGCTGATCCTCCCGGTGGGCATCTCCTTCTACACCTTCCAGACCATGAGCTATACCATCGACGTCTACCGGGGAGACTTCCACGCGGAGGACAACGTCATCACCTTCGCCCTGTATGTCTCCTACTTCCCCCAGTTGGTGGCCGGCCCCATTGAGAATCCCCGAAATCTGCTGCCCCAGCTGAAAGCGGAGCACCATCTGAACTGGGACGACTTCACAGCGGGCTTCCGGCTGCTGCTCTGCGGCTTCTTCCGAAAGTGCGTGGTGGCGGACTTCTGCGGCATCCATGTGAACAACGTCTTCAGCAATCTGGAAAGCGCCAACTCCCTTGCCATTCTGGGGGCGGGGACCCTCTTCTGCATCCAGATCTACTGTGACTTTGCCGGCTATTCGGAAATCGCCGCCGGCTGCGCCCGGATGATGGGGGTACGGCTGATGCGCAATTTCGACCAGCCCTACCTCTCCCAAAGTGTGACGGAGCTGTTCCATCGCTGGCACATCAGTCTGAACCAGTGGTTTACGAGCTACGTGTACATCCCCCTGGGAGGCGGGCGCAAGGGCAAGGCCCGCAAGCTTCTCAACATCGTCATCGTGTTCTCCCTCTGCGGCCTGTGGCACGGCGCCCGCTGGACCTACGTGCTGTGGGGCCTCTATGCCGCCTTTTTCCTGTGCCTGGAGAACATTCTGGACTTCCGGCACCGCTTTGGTCCCGAGTGGAACACTCCGGTGGGCAAACTGATTCGCCGGAGCTATACGTTCGTGCTCTCCATCTTCTCGGCCTTGCTGTTCCGGGCAGAGTCTCTGGGGCAGTTGGGAGTCATATACACCCGTCTCTTCACCCAGGCAGGCCTCAGCACCGCCCACTTCCAGGCGGCATACCAGTCTCTCGGGCTCACCGCCCTTTCCCTGGCCCAATTGGTGCTGAGCATCGTTGCCATGGCAAAGCTCTACACCTGGGGGCAGTATGATCTCCCCTCTGCCCGCACGGCCACCGGTTCCGCCCGCAAGATCAGCGCCGCCGTCTATTTTATCCTCATCATTGCGCTCTGCTGGCTGGCGCTTCTGGCCACAGAGGACGCGGCCATCTTCGCCTACTTCCAGTTCTGATCTCATCTAAGCTGGATACAGGCAGGATCAACCCTGCGTTTCACCGTCTTCTCGAAAGGAGGGAGCATTACGGAGATTCGAAATCATCCCTTTCCCGATTCAAACCGGGAAGGCCAACAGCAATCCATGCGCAGCCGTCTCCTCCGCTCCCTCCTGCCCCTCTTTATACTGGTGCTTCTGCTCTGCAGCTGCGGAAAAGATCCAGAGCCGGATACCCGTCTGCTGGTCTCCCTTCTGGAGGACCCGCAGTTCACCGTGGCGGACAACGGCCTGCTGGTCTCCCCCGGCGAGGACGCGGTATTCTATCTCACCCCGAAAGCCGGCCTGGCCCTCACCGGCACAGACTATGCCGGGGGCTATCAGGCAGAAAACGACGGCACCCAGCTGAAGCTCACCCTGGAGGATGTGCAGTTTCCCTCCCGCATCTCCCTGCAGTTCACGGACCACTACTCTATTATCACCTATGACCCCAACTTCCCAGCGGGCAGCAGCGGGACAGATATAGCCCCCGTCTCTCTGGTACACGATACGACATATCATCTCAGGCCCAATACGGCAGTCCGGATCGATGGCTTTGTGCGGGACGGCTGGACCCTGGAGTCCTGGAACACCCGGCCGGACGGCACGGGAGACCGCATTGGCCTCGGCAGCCGCGTAACCGCACCGGCGTCCGGCCTTACGCTCTACGCCCAGTGGGCCCAGTGGAGCACTGAATCCGATTTCGACTGGGTCCTGCAGGAACTGGATGCGACCCCTGCAGCGGAGCAGGACGAGACCGGCACTGAGCCGAGCACCGCTCCAACTGGCACCACTGCGGGAGAAGCCGACGGAGGCACCGCCCCAGCCCGCAAAACGGTGGCGGTTGTAACCGGATATCACGGGATAGATGCCGTTGTGGTGATCCCGCCGGCCCTGGGCAGCGTCCCGGTGGCAGGGATTGCAGCGGGCGCCTTTTCAGACTGCACTGCGATGGAGGAAATACTGCTGCCGGAGTGCCTGGTCTGGGTGGAAGACGGCGCCTTTCAGCGCTGCAGCCTCCAGGTGCTCACCCTTTTTGACAGCATCGAGACGATTCACGATGCCGCATTTCAGGACTGCCCCCAGCTGCAGACCCTGCAGATCAACGCCAGCGAGCCCCCCTACGGATATCATTTCCGCCGGGAGAGCTGCTATGCGGATAAGGCGGACCTGCTGATTCTGGCGCAGGATCAGCAGAAGATCGTCTTTTTCGGCGGCTGTTCCGTCTGGTACAACCTGGACAGCTCCCTGCTTACGCCGCTGCTGGACCAGGGCTGGCAGGTGGTGAACATGGGCATCAACGGCCACGTCAGCGCCCCGGCCCAGCTGCAGATCATCGGGCACTACATGGGGGACGGCGACATCCTCTTCCACACCCCGGAGTTCTCCAGCCCCCAGCAGATGATGGTGGACATCACCATGGATGCCGGCGACGACAACAAGCTCTGGTGCGGCGTGGAATACAACTACGACCTCTTTACGCTGGTAGACCTGCGCACCGTCCCCGGGGCGCTGGACAGCTTCAGCGGGTATCTCGCGAAAAAACTGGTTGCCACCACCTATACCGAGACCTTTATGGAAGATGGCAATGTGTTTTGGGATGCGTATGGATGCATTCCCTTTGTCCGCACCGAGACGGTCCGCTCGCAGCTGCCGGATGAGGTCTATCTGGATCCGCAGTATATGACAGACTATGCCCGGGAGCGTTTTCAGCAGTATTACACCTGGCTGCAGGACAAGGGGGTCCGCATCTACCTCTCCTATGCCTGCATCAACATGGACAACGTGCCGGTGGAACAGCAGGGCAGCGTAGGCTTTGTGAAAGACTATTTTCAGAAGTTTGCCGCCGCCCTGGACGGGCCGGTGCTCATCTCCGACATGGAAGATTACCTGTTCCAGCTGGACGACTTTTACGACACCAACTATCACCTTCTGAGCGAGCCTGCCCGGAAAAACACCGCACTCTGGCTGCGGGACCTGCAGGCGCAGATGGAGAAGGACGGAATCTGGGAGGCGGGAACATGAGACAGCGCATCAAACGAGCAGTTGTATTTCTGCTTCTCCTGGCGCTGGTGCCCTGCGCTCTTCTTCTCACCGGTGCCAGTCTCCCCAGCTACTACCAGGACAGCTATTATGCCGAGATGGCGCCCATGTATCACCGGCTAAAAGAAGCCGAGGGGCCCAAAATTGTGGTGGCCGGCGGCAGCAATGTGGCCTTCGGCCTGGACTCCGGTCTGATGGAGGAGCTTCTTGCAGAAAAGGGGTATTCCTATACGGTCTGCCCCTTCGGGCTCTATGCCGCTGTGGGCACCTCCGCCATGCTGGATCTGTCTCTGGGCACGCTGCACCCAGGAGACATCGTACTGCTGTCTGTAGAGCCCACCGCAGACACCATGTCCAACTACTTCGGCGCCACTGCCTTCTGGAAATGCGCAGAAGACGCCCCGGAACTGCTGCTGGGGGTAAGCCGGGAAAAGCAGTCTGCCCTCTTTGGAAACTACATTGCCTACCTGCAGGAGCGCTATGCCATCCGCACCTCCGGCATTCTTCCCCAGGCAGAGGGTGTCTACGCCAAGGCTTCCTTTAACGACCGATGCGACCTGGTCTATCCCCGGGAGGGAAATGCCATGGCTCTGGGATACGACACCTCCGCCCCGGTGGATCTGGCCAACGTATCCATAGACCCGGCGTTTGCCGAGCAGGTAAACGAGTACTGTGAGGCGGCCCGGAAAGCGGGGGCCTCGGTGTATCTCACCTTCTGTCCGGTGAACCGCAGCGCCATGTCGGGCAGCCAGGCAGAACAGGAGGATGCTGTCCGCAGCTTCTTTCAGCTCTGCAATTCCACCTTCCTCTGCCCTATCCTCAGCAATCCCTTCTCCTATATTCTGGACAGCGGCTGGTTTTACGACTCCAACTTTCACCTGAACTCCGCCGGCGCCGTCTGCCGTACGGTCTATCTCACCCAGGATCTTCTGCCCATGCTGGGCTGCTATGAAGAGCTCACCTACGATCTCCCGGAGATGCCGGCGCCGATTGCCGATGCCCCCGCCGCCGCAGAGGATACCGGCCTCTTTACATTCGAACCCGTTGCAGATCAGGCGGGTACGGTGCTGGGATATCAGGTGTCCGGCCTCACAGCGGCAGCACTTGCCGAGACGTCTCTCACCATCCCCTCCTCCTACGAGGGCAAACCGGTGGCGGGGATCCTGCCCGGTGCGCTGGACAGGGCCGTGCAGCTGGAGCAGCTGCAGATTCCGGAATCTATTGAAAGTCTGCCGGACAGGCTGTTCCAGAACTGTTCCGCCCTCACCCAGATCATCCTGGAACATCGGGATCAGCCCTGCTCCATCACCGAGCACACCCTGGACGGGGCAGATCAGGTCCGCATCCTTGTCCCAACGGAGGCCTACTCCCTGTACCGGGATGGGTACGGCTGCGAGACAAACCCCTGGACACCCTATCTGGACCGGATCTATACCTTCTGACCTCACTGCCCCATGATCTCCCTGCAGGCTGCACCTGTGCACGACTTTCCATTTAGGAGGCACGTATGATCAACATCGCCATCGTAGAAGACAATGCAGAGGAACGCGTTCAGATCCGCAAGTGCCTTTCCTATCTGGAAGAGACGGACAGCAGCATTCGCTTCGCCGTATCAGAGTTTTCAACCGGAACTGCCTTCCTGGGCAACTACCGGCCGGAATACGACATCGTGCTGATGGACATCGACATGCCCGGCATGGACGGGCTGGAGACCGCCCGGGGACTGCGCCGGATGGACACCGCAGTGGTTCTGGTCTTCGTAACCAACATGGCCCAGTTTGCCATCTCCGGCTATGAGGTGGACGCCCTGGATTTTGTGCTGAAGCCCATCAACAAGTACTCCTTTGCCCTGAAAATGAAGCGGGCCATCTCCCGGACTGTGCGCCGCACCGACGACTACATCTCCATCCGCTCGGAGGGGAAGACCTATTCCGTCCGCATCTCCTCGATCCTGTATCTGGTGATGGAAGGGCACTATGTAGTGTACCACACCACAGACGGCACGTACTCTGAGTACACCACCATGAAAGAGGCCTACGGCAAGATCAATCGCAGCGTATTCGTATTTGCCAACCGCAGCTGCCTTGTGAACCTGCAGCATGTGGATGCCGTAAACCACGAGTCTGTGCAGGTGGACGGGGACGAGCTCCCCGTCTCCCGGCCCCAGCGGAAGACGTTCCTCACAGCCATGGCGAACTATATGGGAGGGAAGGGATAGTCATGTGGGCCATGCGCGTTGCTTTTATGTTTGAACTGCTGGCGGCGGAACTGCTGTTTCTGTGGCCGGCAGAAAAGCGGTCCCATTTCCTGCTGCGGTATGTGCTCTCCGCGGCAGTATGCCTGCTGGTGTCTCCCTGGTTCCCCTTCAGCGGCTGGCCCGGCCAACTGGGGCAGTTCTTCCTGTTTACCTCCCTGTTTCTCTTAAGCGCCGCCGCTATGGGATTCTGCTTCAAGCTGAAGGCCTACGCGGTAATCTCCTCCTGCGCTGCAGGATATGCAGTACAGCACATTGCCTATCACGTCACCAAGATTGCCGCACAGTGCGGTTTTCTCGCAGGCGTACAGTTCGGGATACTCACAAACGCCACGATCCGCGAAATAGCCATCTTACCCTTTGTCTACCTGCTCTTTGGTCTCACGATCTGCCTGTATTCCGCTAAGAACCAGTGCTGGAAGAACAAAGACCGCTCCTTCAATGTCATCTCGGTGAGCATCATCTTCATCTGCGTAGGGCTTACCCGGGTATCCACCTCTCTGGGAGACTCCGACTCCATCACGGTTTCCATCTATGCCATTGTGGCATTGCTGATGGCACTCATGGTTCAGCTGGTGCTGTCCAAGGTGGTTGAACTGCAGTATCTCAACGAGACCACCGGCCTGCTTCTGCAGAAGGAGAAGCAGCACTACGAACAGTCCAAGAAGGCCATTGACACCATCAACATCAAGTACCATGATCTGAAGCACATGTTGGGGAACATGCACCTCCCGCCGGAAGAGATCGATACCATCCGGAATGCGGTACAGATCTACGGCAGCCAGGTGAAGACTGGCAACGAGGCACTGGATATTCTGCTGGCAGAGAACACCCTGCGGCTGGAGGAGGAGGGCATCACGCTCACCTACATGGGCAACGGCGGGGACTTCAGCTTCATGTCCACTATGGACGTGTATTCGCTCTTCGGCAATGCGGTGAACAATGCGGTGGAGGCCGTACGGAAAGTGGAGGATCCGGAAAAGCGGATCATCAACATCGTGACGGAGCGCAAGGGAGCCCTCATCAATATCGACATCACCAACTACTATACCGGAACACTGTCCTTTGACAGCGGACTGCCCATTACCACAAAAAGTGAAGAAGAAGGGTTTCACGGCTTCGGCATGCGGAGCATGAAGCTTATAGCAGAGAAGTACGGCGGCAGTCTCACCATCACCGCAGGCGGAGAAGTGTTCGATCTGGGAATCTATCTCATGAACTCCGCCGCTGCACAATGACAATTCGCCCGGAAAAAGCGACAGTTCGCTCTGGAAACTGCCGCTTTTTCTTTTTCTGCCCTATAATAGTTCGGAATCAGAATGCACTCGGAGGTACAATGGCAAAAGAATGCAAAGGCATGCCGGCACGTTGTTTCCTGCAGCGCCCATTCTGACAGACGAGAAAACTTGAAAGGAGTTCAAAGAATGAAGAGATCAATGAAGCTCGTAGCTCTGCTGCTCGCTCTGGTCATGGTTCTTGGCCTCGCTGCCTGCGGCGGCGGAACCCAGACCACCAATCCCCCCAGCACGCAGAGCCCCTCCACCCCCGCCCCCACCCAGGCGGCCACTCCGGAGCCTGCTGAGCCCACCAATGCGCCGGAGGAGACTCCTGCACCCACTGAAGAGCCCGGCAACGAAGGCCCCGAAGATGGATACATCCCCGCTCCTTACACTGCCAGCAACATCGATGAGCT
>CANQII010000056.1 GCA_947623875.1 uncultured Oscillospiraceae bacterium | reverse complement strand
ATTTTGCATGCCCTCATGTTCAACTCTCTTGAAGATCTTAAAGCAAAATCGAAAAACAAAAAAAGATATACGGTTCCAGCTGTCATTGAAAATCTAAGACATGCCAAGACCATAGTCGACATGACTACTGGCCGATACAAGTATTTCAATCGCATGTCGAAATTTGATAGAGATCTTTTTAAATGTTTTGGAATAAGCGAGAACGAGGTATACGAATTTGCACGTACCTTTTCGACAAGCATAGAAAGTGACTACGATGCGATTATCGACACTCAGTTTGACGACTAGGAAGATTTGAACGTAGTTTGTATCGAACATAATGTTTAATAACTGAAATATCCCTTCGGACTATGACGGGAGTAAAATTAGAAAGAGTTAAGGTATATGCTGTATCACGGATCACCAATCGGCGGCTTGCACACGATCAAGGCCAATGCGAAGTCCCATACCATAGGCAAACCAGTGGCGTACTTTACCGAGGACAGATGCTATGCCCTTGTCTGCTGCAGAAGTCGAGACGAGAACTTCGTCACCATGGGGCTCGGCAAAGACGGCAAGCAGCACTACATCGAACGCTTTCCGGATCAGCTGCGCACCCTGTACAGTGGGAAGCACGGCTACATCTATCTTCTGGAGAATACAGATGGGCTGCGCCGCGGAAAAGGTCACAGTTGGGAGAGCGAGACCGATCTGTCTGTCTCTCAATGCGAGGTGGTGGACGATGTCTATGCGGAGATTCTGAAGGAAGAACAGCTGGGCAATCTCGTCATCCACCGATATTCAGAGATCGACCCTTCCGAGCAGAGACAAGCCGCAAACAGGATCAAGGAAGACATGGGGGCCGAACCGGAGGAAATGAAGCGGTTCTACACAGAGCACTTTTCCGCCCTGTGGGATTGAACGCTATGGGCAACATATTTTGGGATCGTTCATGGGGAACGATTTTCCCGGAACGCATTGCAACCTATGCTGCAAGTCTTGAACCGTCCGAAGATGCCATCATCGCTTTCCTCTCGGGAATCTGATCGATCTCTCCATCAAGCTGATGGAAGAATTCTATTGTCAAGGAGGCAGTTTGGACTGGAATGGGCTGCAGGACGGGACAAGACCGCCCCACCGGCGCGTCCTGTCCCAACTTGCTCCGCCTCAGTCTCGATACAATTCCCGTCAGTAGGAACCGCCGTCCTGATTGCCGTTTCTCTCCTGTGCCAGCTTCTCTGCGTCCTCCCGCATCATCTGGTGAAGGCACGCCAAGGCATCAGAGAGTCCACCCAGGTGATCTATAAGCCCCAGGCGCACCGCCTCTTCCCCATAGATCACACTGCCCACGTCCGCCGCCATCTCCCCGGTGTTCAGCATCAGACCCTCAAAGTCCTCCCGGCTGATCCGGCTATTGCGGGTCACAAAATCGCAGATCCGGTCCTGAATCCGCTCGAAGTAGTGAAAGGTCTGGCTCACCCCGATCACAAGGCCGTTCAGCCGCACGGGATGGATGGTCATGGCACCGGAAGGGACAATAAAGGACGTCCGGGCAGCAACCGCCAATGGCACGCCGATGCTGTGTCCCCCGCCCAGCACCAGGGACACCGTGGGCTTTCGCATGCCGGAGATCATCTCTGCGATGGCAAGCCCCGCCTCGATGTCCCCGCCCATGGTGTTCAGCAGGATCAAGAGGCCGTCCACCTCGTTGCTCTCCTCCACCGCAGTGAGCAGCGGCAAGACGTGCTCATATTTCGTGGTCTTGGACCCTTGCGGCGCCTCCTGATGTCCCTCGATCTGCCCCACAATGGTGAGGGTATGGATCACCCCGTCCCGGGTGTGCACCGTGGCAGACCCCATGTCCACCACCTGCTGCTGCCGGGCTGGACCCTCCCCGCTCTGGTTCTCTCCGGGCTCTGTCGGCTCTATGGGCATCTCCGGCCCCTGCGGCTCCTCCCACATACAAAACAACCCCCTTTTGCCCATAGTGTGGACAAAAGGGGGTTGTCTTATCCCAAAATTAGCCCTCGTACACTGCCCTGCAGGCGGCGTAGGTCATGTAGGCGTCCAGCTTGGACACGGTCTCGAAGGGGGCGTGCATGGAGAGCAGCGGCACACCGGCGTCGATGGTGTCTATGTTGCGGTTGGCCATATAGCAGGCCACGGTTCCACCGCCGCCCTGGTCCGCCTTGCCCAGTTCGCCCATCTGCCAGAGGATGTTGCGGTCGTCCAGAAGCTTGCGGATGTAGGCCACCACCTCAGCGCTGGCATCGGAGGCGCCGCTCTTGCCCCGGGAGCCGGTGTACTTGCAGAGGCCCACGCCGTGGTTCAGCTTGGAGATGTTCCGCTTGTCGTAGACCTCGGGGAAGGTGGGATCAAAGCCCACTGCCACGTCGCAGGAGAGGCAGAAGGACTTCTCAAAGCACACCCGGGTGGGTACGTTCTGCCGGGCACAGAGGTCCTCGATGAAGGCGTCAAAGAAGCGAGACTGCATGCCGGAGACGCCCTCGGAGCCGATCTCCTCCTTGTCCACCAGGGCGCACACGGCGGTGCGGCACGGGGTGGCGTTGAGGTCCAGGATACCCCGGAGACAGGCATAGCCGCACACCCGGTCGTCCTGGCCGTAGCCGCCGACCATGGAGCGGTCCAGGCCGATGTCCACTGCGTTGAAGGCCGGAACGGCTTCCAGCTCAGCGGAGATAAAGTCCGGCTCAGTGATGCCGTACTTATCGTTCAGAAGCTTCATCACAGCCAGCTTCACCCGGTTGTCTCCGGTGTCCCCTGCCAGCGGGCGGCTGCCCACCAGGATGTTGAGAGACTCCGCTGGAATGGCCTCGCCCAGCTTCTTCTGAGACTGCTCCGCCGCCAGATGGGGCAGCAGATCGGTGATGGTGAATTTCGGGTCCTCCGCATCGGCGCCAATGGACACCTGCACCACGGTGCCATCTTTCTTGGCCACCACGCCCCGGAGCTCCAGGGGGATGGCAACCCACTGGTACTTGCGGATGCCGCCGTAGTAGTGGGGCTTCAGATAGGCCAGTTCGCTGTCCTCAAAAAGCGGATAGGGCTTCAAGTCCAGACGGGGGCTGTCCAGATGGGCTGCGGTGATGGACACGCCCTGATCCAGCGGGGCGGAGCCGATCACGGCCAGCACGATGGACTTGCCCCGGTTCACCCGATAGATCTTGGTGCCGGGCTCCAAGGACATGCCCCGGACAAAGGGCACAAACCCCGCTTCCTCTGCCAGTTCCACCGCCGTGTTGACACAGCAGCGCTCCGTCTTGCTGCGGTCCAGAAATGTCTTGTAATCCTCAGCGTACTGGAAAATGGGCTTCTCCAGGCTGCTGTCGATCACATCCCAACCGTTCTTGCTCGTGCACAGCAGCGCATCCCGCAGCTGCTGGCCCTGAGACTTCTCTTCCATGGATATCCTCCTTAAACGATAACCGCCTGCAGCAGTTCCTCGGCGGCTTTTTCGAACGTCTCCCGGGGCCCATTGTTCCAGAGCGTGTAGGTACACCGCTTCGAGAACCACTCCCCCGGCTTCTGGGCGGCCACTCTGCGGCGGGCATACGCCTCCGAGATGCCGTCCCGGGCCATGATCCTGCGCACCCGGTCTTCCTCCGGGGCCAGCACGGCAATGGTGGCATCACACCGGTCTCCCAGGCCGCTCTCCAAAAGGGCGATGGCGTCCAGGGCGCAGAGGCGGTATCCCTCTTCCCTGGCCTGGCCGATCAACCGATCTGCCTCCTCGCAGACAAAGCGGTGGGTGATGCGGTTTAAGTCCTCCAAAGCCACAGGATCGGCAAATACAATAGCACCCAGGGCTTTTCGATGCAATACGCCATTTTCACCAAAAATACCGGATCCGAAGCGATTTCGAAGGGATTCCAGCATTTTTTGGTTGTTTTCTAACAGTTCATGGTAAACCTGATCACAGTCTATGATTTTTCCAGACAGTTCGGCTATTTTTTGTAAGACCGTGGTCTTTCCGGCCCCGGTGGGCCCGGTGATCCCCAGGACCAGCATAGGCGCCCTCCGTTCAGCCTGAGACCGGTTTTCCCAGCGCCGTCTCAATGGCCTCTTGGGAGAGGCCGCCCTGGCGGAGGATCCGGTACGGGGTGTGGGTCAGGTCCAGGATGGTGGACTCCACCCCCACGGTGCAGGGGCCGCCGTCCAGCACAGCGGGGATGATTCCAGCCAGCTGGCCGATCACATCGGCGGCAGACTTGGGACTCCGGGCACCGGAGATGTTGGCCGATGGGCAGGCCAGGGGCTTGCCCAATCTGCGGATCACCTCCAAGGTGGCGGGATGCTGAGGGCAGCGGACGCCTTGCGTGGTGCCGCCTGCCGGGACGATCTCCGGCAGGGTTCCATTTCCCTTCAGGATCATGGTGAGCGGCCCCGGCCAGAAGGCCTCAGCGAGACGATAGGCGTCCTCTGGGATATCCTTGCACACCGTCTCCACCATGGCCATGCCGTCCACCAGCACATTGAGGGGCTTGGTCTCCGGCCGTCCCTTGGCGTCATAAATGGCCTGCACTGCCTTCGCCTGGGTAGCGTCAGCGGCAAGACCGTACACCGTCTCTGTAGGCACCCCAATGGTCTCTCCCGCCCGGAGCAATTCCACGGCGGTGTCCACTTCCTCCCCCGGCAGCCAGCCGGTGCCGGTGAGCAGATACACCAGTTCGCCTGGATGCTGGACCAGGTAGTCTGCCCCTTCTGCGGTGAGCTCCTCTGCTGTCCGAAAGCCCCACAGCACGCCACAGACGTCCAAGCCGCCGTTTTTTCCGGTGCGCACGTCCACGTTGCTGTCTCCCACGAAGATGGTGTGCTCCGGTGCAGCACCCAGACGGTCCATGAGACGATGCAGCAAGGTGGGATCCGGCTTCGGCGGGCAGTTTGGCAGGGCCCCCTGCACCGCCTCCAGGCGTCCGGGGAAGTAGCCCTCCATCAAGGGTCCCGCCATCTCGTCCGCCTTGTTGGTGAGCACAGACATGTGGAAGCCTGCCGCCTGCAGGGCCTCCAGCATCTCCGGGATCCCGGCATAGGGGGCAGTCTTGTCCTCTTTGTGGATCTGGTAATAGGCCTTAAAGTCCCGGAGGGCGGCATCGTATTGCTCTGGGGTGATATTCTTCGGGGCGAACCGCTCCACCAGTTTGGGGATGCCGTTGCCCACAAAGTAGCGGTACTCGTCCATTTTGTGCTCCGGCCAGCCGTTCTGTCGGCACACATGGTTGGCGGCATCCCCCAGATCCTCCAGGGTGTTCAGAAGAGTGCCGTCCAGGTCAAAGATGATATGGGTATACTGCATGGTTATCCTCTCTCCGCCAGCATTTCCGCCTGGCGGGCTGCGGTGAGGGCGTCTATGATCTCGTCCAGGTCCCCGTCCATCACCGCGTCCAGCTTATAGAGGGTGAGATTCACCCGGTGGTCTGTGAGGCGGCCCTGGGGGAAGTTATAGGTGCGGATGCGCTCGTTGCGCATGCCGGTGCCGATCTGGCTGCGCCGGTTCTCCTCGTAGGCCGTCTCCACCCGCTCCCGCTCCCGCTCATAGAGAATGGAGGCCAGAAGCCGCATGGCGGTCTCCCGGTTCTGGAACTGGGACCGCTCCTGCTGACACTCCACCACGGTGCCGGTGGGCTTGTGGATGAGGCGTACAGCAGAGGAGGTCTTGTTGATGTGCTGGCCGCCGGCGCCGGAGGAGCGGAACACCTGCATCTCCACGTCTGCGGGATCGATGTTCACGTCCACCTCTTCCATCTCCGGCAGCACCGCCACAGTGGCGGTGCTGGTGTGCACCCGGCCGCCGGACTCCGTCTCGGGGACCCGCTGCACCCGGTGGACGCCGCTCTCAAACTTGAACCGAGACCAGGCGCCGTCTCCCATCACAGTAAAGCTAATCTCCTTTACGCCACCCAGCTCCGTCTCGTTCTGGCTGTTGATCTCCACATGCCAGCCCCGGCGCTCGGCGTACATGGTGTACATCCGGTGCAGCGAGTGGGCAAAGAGGGCAGACTCCTCCCCGCCAACACCGGCCCGGATCTCCACGATCACGTTGCGGCCGTCGTTGGGGTCTTTCGGCAGCAGGAGCACCTTCAGCTGCTGCTCCAGTTCCTCGATCCGGGCCTTGTTCTCGGCGTACTCCTCCTGGGCCAGATCCCGCATCTCGGGGTCTGAGAGCAGCTTCTCTGCGTCCGAGAGATCCTGCCGGGCCTTCTGGAGAGAGCGATATGCGGTGACCACCGGCTCGATGTCCCGCATCTCCCGGTTCAGCCTTGCCACCAGCTCCGGGTCCGAGTAGGTCTCCTGGGCGTGGAGTCTGGCTTCCATCTCATCGTATTTCAGCGCGATGCTGTTTAACTGTTCGTCCATGAATTACACATCCCAGTCCAGGAAAAAAGATTTCACCAGTGCCAGCGGCTCGCGGATATGCATGGCCAGCATGGTGGGAAAATGGCTGGAGGGCGCCGCCAAAGTGGAGATGTCCCCCTCTTTGCCCAGCACTCTCTGCCAGAGCATGGTGATCCGGGTGAGGTGAAAGCCGTTGGACACCAGGATCACGTCCTGATGGGGGTCTAAGCCCCGCTGTTCCATCAGGTCCACCGTGTAGTGTACGTTCTGATTCGTGTTGCGGGATTGATCCTCCAAGAGGATCCGATCCTCCTCCAGGCCGTGCTCCGTGAGATACTCATACATGCACTGGGCCTCAGACATGGGCTCATCTGTGCCCTGGCCGCCGGTGAGAATCACCTGCATGTCCGGGTGATCCTCCAGATAGTCCAGCGCCGTGTCCAATCGGTCCTGTAAGAGGATGCTGGGCCCCCAGGGCTTCACCTGGCAGCCGAAGACCACCATCACCTGGGGATCGCCCTGGAACACGTCTTTGCTGCCCATGAGGACGGCGGAAAAAGGAATCAGGAAGCAGATGGCCCCCGCCAGGACGAGAGCCAGCAGCACTTTCAGCAGCCGATTGCCCCGGGCGGGCCGCTTGCCGTTATAGTGTACCGTGCCGTTCATTGGGCGCCCTTCGCCTCCTCCAGTTCGGCGGCGAGACGCTCCCACTCTGCGTAGAGGTGGTAGAGCTCATCTTCCGTGCGCTCCCGCTCGGCGTAGATGTCCTGGAGCTTCAGGTAGTCTGAGGCGTTCTCCTCCGCCTCCTGGGTGAGCTCGTCCAGACGGATCTCCGCCTTCTCCACCGCCCGCTCAGCTGCCCGGACCTGTTTCTCCAGCTCTTTGGTGCCGCCTCGCCGGGGCTTCTCCTCTTTCTTGGGCATCGCCGGCTCCGGGACAGCTTTGGCGTTTTTCAGCTGCTCCTGCCGCTCCCGGTACGCCCGGTACTCGGTATATGTGCCTTTGAAGTCTGTGATATGGCCGTCTTCCAGCATCCACACCCGGGTGGCGAACTTCTCGATGAAATAGCGGTCGTGGGAGACGAAGAGCAGATTGCCCCCATACTCGGACACCGCCTCCTCGATCCACTCCCGGGAGTCCAGGTCCAGGTGGTTGGTGGGCTCGTCCAGCACCAGAAGGTTGATCCGGTGGTCCATCAGCATGCAGAGCCGCAGCCGGGACTGCTCGCCGCCCGAAAGAGCCGATACCTGCTTAAAGACATCCTCCCCCCGGAAGCGGAACACCGCCAGGCGGTCTCTGGCCTCCTGGGTGGAGCAGTTCTGGGCCCACAGCATGGTGTCCACCAGGTTGCGGTCCGGCCTGTCGAAGCGGATGATCTGGGGGAGATAGCCGATGCGGATGGTGGGGCCCAGATAGATGGATCCAGTGTCCGGGGTCTCCTCCTCCATCAGGATCTTCAGGAAGGTGGATTTGCCGGTGCCGTTGTCTCCCAGAAGGGCGATGCGCTCTCCCCCCGCCACCTCCAGGTTCACCCCGGAGAACAGCGTCCGGTTGCCAAAGGACTTGGAGAGGTCGGTCACCACCATGGCCTCATCGCCGTAGAACGCCTTCTCCCCGAAACGGGCGGTGAGCTTTTTCTCCTTGGCGGGCTTATCGGTGGTGCGCATCCGCTCGATGCGCTTCTCCATGGACTTGGCCCGCTTATAGGTCTTGTCCATGCCCTTGAAGGCCCACATGCGCAGGTTCTCCGCCGCCTCTTCCAGCTGCTCGATCTTGGCCTGCTCCTTCTCGTACTGCTTCAGCCGCTCCTGGTACCGCCGCTCTTTCTCCTCCGCATAGAAGGTGTACGAGCCGGAATAGAGCTCGGCCTTGCCGTCTACGATCTCCACCACCCGGCGGACCACCTTGTCCAGGAACCAGCGGTCATGGGAGATGGCGATGACGGTGCCTTTGAAGTGGTCCAGGTAGTCCTCCAGCCATTCGGTGGCGTTGAGGTCCAGGTGGTTGGTGGGCTCATCCAGCAGCAGGATATCCGTGTCCTCCAGGATCAGCCGGGCCAGGTTGATGCGGGTCTTCTCCCCGCCAGAGAGGTCCGCAAACTGCTGTGCCCGCATGTCCTGGCTGATAGAGAGGCCGTTGCACACCTTGTTCAGGCGGGTGTCTGTGTCGTAGCCGCCGCCGGCCTCGAAGGCAGCGGTGAGCTTGTCGTAGCGGGCCATGAGGGCGCTGTCCTGGGACTCCCCCATCTGCTGGGCCAGCTCCCCCAGCTCCCGCTCCATGTCGTGGAGCCGTTGAAAGGCGGTGTCCAGCACGTCCAGCACGGTGTACCCCTCGGGGTACACCGGGATCTGGGAGATGAGCCCCAGGCGCCTGCCTGGGGCGATGGTGACGGTCCCCTCATCTTCCCGCACCTGTCCGGTGAGGATGCGGAACACCGTGGTCTTGCCGGCGCCGTTTTTGCCCAGCAGGCCCACCCGCTCTCCAGACTCTACCTGGAGCGAGAAGCCGTCCAGGATGCGTTTTCCCACCTCAAATTCCTTTACAAGGCCGGTAATCTGTATGTCGATCATGGGTTCTCCTTCGGCCGGTGGGTTCCGGCCTCACTCAGTTCAATTCGTAATATTCGCCTGCAGCAGTTCCACCACGTTCTCAAAAGCCATGGAGCGGCTGGCCTTCACCAGGATGGTCACCCCCGCCCGGATCTCCCTGAGCAGGCTCTCCTTGGCCTCCAGAAGGGTGGGATAGTACACCGCCTGCTCCATGCCGGCGTCCCTTGCGCCTTCTGCAATATACTTGGCCAGGTCTCCGATGGCGATGAGCCGGTCTGTGCCCGCCTCGGCAAAGTAGCCGCCCACCATCCGATGGAAGCTGGCGCTGTTGGGGCCCAGTTCCTTCATATCCCCCAGCACCGCCACCTTGCGGCGGTGGCTGGCGCTGCCCAGCACGGCAGCGGCGGCCCGCATGGACTGGGGATTGGCGTTATAGCAGTCGTTCAGGATCACGATGTCCCCGGGGCAGCGGATGATGTTCATCCGCATCTTGGTGGGGAGGAAGGCCCCAATCCCCCGGGTGATCTCGTCCGGGCCCATGCCGAGGCGCTCCGCCACGGCGGCGGCGATCAATGTGGGATAGATCATGTGCTCGCCGAGAGCCGGGATGTCCGCCTGGAACTGGCAGCGGGGGGTGTGGACCAGGCAGCTGATGTGGGTGCTGCCGTCTGTCTCGATGTCCCGGGCGATGTAGTCCAGGCCCTCCCCTTTGCCTACAAAGAGGGCGGTCTGGGGCACTTTGTCTTTCAGGGTGATCAGCATGGGATCGTCCCCGTTCAGCACCACTGCCCCGTTGGGCTTCAGATGGGGCAGCACCTCGCACTTAGCGTGGAAGATGGCCTCCCGGCTGCCCAGGTTTTCAATGTGGGCGTCTCCGATGTTGGTGATCACCGCGATGTCCGGCTCCACCAGTTGGGACAGGGTGTCGATCTCCCCGGCGTGGTCCATGCCCATCTCCACCACGCAGACCTGGTGCTCCGCGTTCAGCTTCAGAAGGGTGAGGGGCACGCCGATGTTGTTGTTGAAGTTCCCCTCCGTCTTGTGCACTCGATAGCGGGCGCTGAGCACGGCGGCGATCATGTCCTTGGCGGTGGTCTTGCCCACAGAGCCTGTCACAGCGATAAAGGGGATGGGGAAGCGCTGGCGGTAGTACTTGGCCAGATCCATCAGCGCCCGCTCGGTGTTGCGCACCTTCACATAGAACTTCCCCGGCAGATAGGTCTCCCGCCCCCGGGACACCAGGCAGCCGGCGGCGCCGGCCTCCAGGGCACCGGTGACAAAGTCGTGGCCGTCAAAGCGCTCTCCCTGCAGGGCGATGAAAAGGCTGCCGGCGGGGACGTTGCGGCTGTCTGTGGTGACCTCATTGAAAGCAATACTGGTATCGGTAACATCGCCGATCAGGGTGCCGTGCACCGCCTCCAGCAGTTGGGCTACGGTGAGTTTTTCCATGTCGCTCTCCCCTTATTTGCCCCGGATGGCCAGTGACGCCATCAGAATCCGCTCGCAGAGCTCCTCATAGCCGATGCCCACCACAGCGGCCTCCTGGGGCACCAGGCTGGTGGGGGTCATGCCGGGGAGGGTGTTGATCTCCAGGAAGTAGGGCGTCTCATCTTCCGTGACGATGAAGTCCGCTCGGGAGTACACGGAGAGGCCCACCGCCTGGAATACCTTCAGGGTGGTCTCCTCCAGTTCCCGCTCGCACGCCTCCGAGATTGGCGCCGGGCAGATATCCTCTGCCGCGCCGGGCTGGTACTTGTTGGCGTAGTCGTAGAAGCCCACTTTGGGGATGATCTCGATGGAGGGCAGCGCCTTGTCCTCCAGCACGCCCACCTGGATCTCCCGGCCGGCGATGTACTGCTCCAATACGGTGCGGCCGCCAAGCTTTGCCGCCTGCTCCAAAGCTACCTTCAGTTCTTCCCTGGTATGGGCGATGGAGACGCCAATGGAGGAGCCGCTGTCCACCGGCTTTACCACACACGGCAATTCGGTGGTCTTCACGAGGGTCTGGAGGTTGTCTTTGGTCACCTGTTCCACCGTCCAGCGAGGGGTGCGCACCCCCAGAGGGGCCACCACGCGCTTGGTGAGGTCCTTATCCATGGCGATGGCGCTGCCCAGATAGCCGGAGCCGGTGTACGGGATGCCCAGCAGATCCAGCGCCGCCTGCAGCCGTCCGTCCTCGCCGCAGGCGCCGTGGAGGGCCAGAAACACCGCATCCGCCTGTTTGCAGAGCTCCAATACGTGGGGGCCGAACTCACCGTCTCCCTCTCCCACACGGGCTGCCTTCACCTGCTCCAGGTCCGGGGCCTCCCGGGAGATGGCGCTGAGCTCCAATGGAGCCGCCATCAGCTCTTCCAGGGACTGCTCGGTGCCCATCCAAAGATCCACCAGGGCAGCCTCGTGACCTCTCGCCCGCAAGGCACGGCAGACTTTTGTTCCGCTGGAGAGGGACACGTTCCGCTCCGGACTGAGTCCGCCGGCAAGTACTATGATTTTCAAGAGAAAACACTCCTCAAAAGCCCAATGTAAGCTATTGTATGCCTGAAAAGGTATTCTACCACACCGAAAAAGGCCCCGCAATACCTGTTATTCCCCGCCTGCCGGATTTTTTGCAGTTGTGCCGGGTGATACCCAGGAAATTCCGTACAATTTGGGAATATTTCAGCGCCGAGAGATATCCAGTCCGTCGTCCTTCCAACAGCCCAATCACCCCATCCGAACCGGTTGCAAAAATTGCAGGGATAGAGCCTAAAAAAGGACACATTGAGACAGTTGCAATTCCGGCCCGGCGGCATTATACTGCAGGAGATGATCCACAAGCCATCCCCTTTATACAACTTCTATGAGGTGATTTACCATGTCTCAAACCGTATCCGGCCTGCTCCAGTCCCTGGAGTCCGGCCGCTATAACGCCTCTCTCACCCGCCTCTACGGGGCAGACGCCCTGGAAAAGGCCACGCAGCGGGCCAAACACGTCATTGAGAGCTTTCTCCAGCAGTATGGAGACAGCGCCGGTGCCGGCCTCTTCAGCGGCCCCGGCCGCACGGAGATCGGCGGCAACCACACAGACCATCAGCACGGCAGGGTGCTCTGCGGCAGCGTGAATCTGGACATTCTGGCCTGCGCCGCTCCCAACGGAAGCAATGTGATCCGGGTGCTCTCCGAGGGCTATCCGGCCGTAGAGATCGCCCTGGACAGCCTGGAGGCCCGGAAGGAAGAGGAAAACACCTCCGCCGCTCTGGTCCGGGGCATCGCCGCCAAACTCCAGGAGATGGGCTATTCCCTCTCCGGCTTTGACGCCTACTGCGTCTCCGATGTGCTCTCCGGCTCCGGCCTCTCCTCCTCCGCAGCATATGAGATCCTGGTGGGCAACATCCTAAACCACTTCTCCTGCGAAGATAAGTTGGACGCCGTCACCATCGCCAAGGTGGGCCAGTTTGCGGAGAACGTGTACTTCGGCAAGCCCTGCGGCCTTATGGACCAGATGGGTTCCTCCATCGGCGGCGCCGTGGCCATCGACTTCCAAGATCCCGCCGCCCCGGTGATCCTCCCAGTGGACTACGATTTCTCCGCCTCCGGCCACGCTCTCTGCATCGTGGACACCGGCTCCTGCCACGCGGATCTCACCTCAGACTACGCCGATATTCCCCGGGAAATGGGGGCTGTGGCCACCTTCTTTGGAAAGAAGGTGCTCCGGGATGTAGACCCCACTCAGCTCTGGGACAACATTCCTGCGGTGCGGGAAGCGGCGGGAGACCGGGCTGTCCTCCGGGCCATGCACTTCTTCCAGGACGACCCCCGGGCCTGGGAGGAGGCACAAGACCTGCAGGCCGGCGACTTCAACGCCTTCCTCCAGTGCATCAATGCCTCCGGTCTCTCCTCTGAGCTGCTGCTCCAGAACATCTGGTCTCCCCATGCCCCAGAAGGCCAGGCGGTTTCCCTGTCCCTCACCATCGGCAAGAAGCTGCTGGGCGGCACCGGCGCCATCCGGGTCCACGGCGGCGGTTTTGCCGGCACCATCCAGGCTTTTGTCCCCGTGGAGAAACTGGAGCGCTTCCGCAATGGTATGGAGACCGTTCTCGGCGAGGGCAAGTGCCATGTGCTCCAGATCCGCCCGGTGGGCGGCTGCCTGGTAGCGGAATAAGGGAGGATAATCGGCATGGAACGCAACGAAGCCATTTCCCAGCTCATCACCTACGCCCAGCGCACCGGTCTCATTGAAGAGTGTGAAACCGTCTGGGCCACCAACGCCATTTTGGAAGTTCTGAAGCTGGACAGCTATGCAGACCCCGGCACGGCGTGGGGAGAGATCCAGCTCAGCGATGTGCTGGACGCCCTCTGCGATGACGCCTATGCCAGAGGCGTGCTCCAGGAGAACTCCATCGTGTACCGAGACCTCTTTGACACCGCTCTCATGGGCCGGCTCACCCCCAGACCTGCCCAGGTGCATGCCAAATTCCAGGCACTCTGCCAGGAGGACCCCCGCAAGGCCACAGATTGGTACTACAAGTTCTCCCAGGACACCAACTACATCCGCCGGGACCGGATCGCCAAGGACATGCAGTGGAAGGCCCCCACAGAGTACGGGGATCTGGACATCACCATCAACCTCAGCAAGCCGGAGAAGGATCCCAAAGCCATCGCCGCAGCCCGGAATCTCCCCGCCTCCAACTATCCCCGGTGCCTTCTGTGTCTCGAAAATGAGGGCTACGCCGGCCGGGTGAATCACCCCGCAAGGCAGAACCACCGGGTAGTGCCCATCTCCATCAACGGCAGCCCCTGGTTCCTCCAGTACTCCCCCTACGTCTACTACAACGAGCACTGCATCTGCTTCAACCGGGAGCACACCCCCATGAAGATCGACCGGGCCTGCTTTGGCAAGCTTTTGGACTTTACACGCCAGTTCCCCCACTATTTCGTGGGGTCCAATGCAGATCTGCCCATCGTGGGCGGCTCCATCCTCGCCCACGACCACTTCCAGGGCGGCCGGTACACCTTCGCCATGGCAAAAGCCCCCATCGAAACGCCCATCACCTTCCCCGGCTACGAGGACGTAACCTCTGGCATCGTGAAGTGGCCCATGTCCGTGATCCGCATCCAGAGCGCAGACCCGGAGCGGCTCATCGATCTGGCAGACAAGATTCTCCTGGCATGGCGTGGCTACACGGATGAGAGTGTATTCATTTTCGCCGAGACAGACGGAGAGCCCCACAACACCATCACCCCCATCGCCCGGAGACGTGGCGAGCTCTATGAGCTGGACCTGGTACTCCGGAACAACATCACCACCCCGGAGCACCCTCTGGGGGTGTATCACCCCCACGCGGAGCTCCACCACATCAAGAAGGAGAACATCGGCCTCATCGAGGTGATGGGTCTCGCCGTCCTCCCCGCCCGGCTGAAGCAGGAACTGGCCGCCGTAGCAGATGGCCTGGTGTCCGGCGCGGACCTCCGGGCGGATCCCCTCACGGAAAAGCACGCAGACTGGGCGGACGGCTTCAAAGATAAGTACACCATCACCCGGGAAAATGCCATGGACATCGTGGAAAAGGAAACCGGCCTGGTGTTCGCGAAAGTGTTAGAGCACGCCGGGGTCTATGCCCGCAACGAGAGCGGCAAGGCGGCCTTCCTCCGCTTTGTGGATACCGTCCGATGAAGGAATTCACGGTAGGGCAAAACGACGCCGGCCAGCGGGTGGACCGCTGGATGGCCAAGAACATGCCGGTGATGCCCTCTGCGCTGATCCAGAAGTCCCTCCGGCGAAAGCGGGTGAAGCGCAACGGCAAGCCCGCCAAGCCCGACGACCGCCTTGTCCAAGGCGATGTGCTGCAGCTCTACATCAACGACGAGTTCTTCCAGCCGCCCAGCCGGGAGAATGCCTTTCTCTCCGTCTTCACGCCTCAGTTGGACATCCTCTACGAGGATGAAAACCTGATCCTTCTGAACAAGCGCCCCGGCATGGTGGTCCACCCGGACGACCACGAGCGGATCAACACCCTGGTAACCCACCTGCAGGCATACCTTTACCAGAACAAAGAGTGGTCTCCATACTGGGAGAACGCCTTTGCCCCCGCTCTCTGCAACCGCATCGACCGCAACACCGGGGGCATCGTGATCGCCGCCAAGACCGCAGAGGCCCTCCGGGTAATGAATCAGAAGATCCGGGACCGGGAACTCCAGAAGCTGTATCTCTGCG
>CANQII010000055.1 GCA_947623875.1 uncultured Oscillospiraceae bacterium | reverse complement strand
CCGGTTTCCGTTGGCTGCATCCAGCACATCGGCCCAGGCCCAGTCCTCTTCCGAGAGGTCCGGGAATGTCTTCAGTACCTCCATATGATCTCTGAACCATACCGGATCCGGCGCACGGCCGGCCGCACGGTTGATCCAGACCACGCACTCCTCCCGGGTGAGGATCTGATCTCTGTCTCCAGTCCAGGTCCCATGAAAGACTTTGTTCAAGAGGCCCGCCAGTTCCGCAGCAGACACCGGGTGGTCCGGCTCCAGGTAGGCATCCTCCCCGCCTCTTGGCAGGATGCCAAGGGAGAAGAGGCAGGTCACGGCGGGGCTGTACCAGCAATCCGGCGGCACATCTGCATAGATCTGGCATCCCTCTGGCAGCGCATCTCCGTTTTCATCGGCCAGCAGTCTGCCTAGCATCACCAGCACCTCCGCCCGGGTGGCGTTCTTCTTTGGCAGGAACAGTCCCTCCGGGATGCCGGACACGTAGGGCCCGTAGGCCTTGGGTGCAGTTGTGGGCGTTGGCGTCTCCTTAGGCGGTACCCTTGGCTCTGGAGGCACCGGATCTGCCGTCTTTGCCGGTACCGGTTGGGATACCTCCGGCGGGGACGGCGTGGGCCGCTGAGACGGCACCGCAGACGGTTCCGCTGGGGGCAGCGACAGCTCCGGCGGCACGGTTTCCGGTCGTTCAGACTGTAAAGGAGAAATGCTTGGCAGCGATTCTGTTGTATCGGTTGGTTTCGGCTCCTCGGTTATCTGAGGCTCCGGCACAGTACCAGGTGCTTCGCTTTCAGCAGGCACTCTGCTCTCGGCAGGCACTCCGCTCTCTACAGGTGCTTCGCTTTCCGCAGGAACCTGGGACGCGCTGGGCTGCATAGTCTCTATCGGCGGTTCCGCCGGTGCCGTTGATGCGGGCGGGATCTCTGCAGGTTCCGTGGGGGGTGGAATTGGCAGCGCCGGAATGGATCTGCGCTCTACCTCGCCGCAGCGGATGCAGGCGCGGACCTCGGCGCCTTCTGTTCCCGGTCCCGGCGGCGTCTCTACAGTCCAGAGGCCGTATTGATGGCCCAGGGCGGGCAGGGTCTCGGTCTCACTCCAGCCGCACCGGAAGCAGACCGTCTCCCGGATGCCCGAGACGGTGCAGTCCGGCGCAATCTCGTAGACGGTGTTGTCATGAGGCTCAGACCGGAAGGCATTCAGCCAGTGGGCCGGGTCCTCCTCCGGCAGGTCCCCGTTGATGGCGCCGCAGGTCATGCACATGGTCATAAAGGCGTGGGTATCTTCCCCTTCCGGCTCGTAGATCGCCCAGAAAGGGCCCTCCTGATCGCAGGCGGTACAGTATCTGGGCTCCCAGAGCTGCGTCCATCCGTCTCCCGGCTCCACCACAGGCGGTGTGATCTCTCCCTTATTGGGTACTGTAGACGATGTGGTAAGCAGCAGTTCTGCGGCGGAGGCCACCAGCAGAGCTGCTCTGCGCAGCACTTTCGTACGACTCATGATGGGTCCCTCCGATCCCAATGTTGTTGGGACGGCTGTCTCCCGCAGGGGGCGGCAGCCCCCGAGACAGACTATGCATCGGGCGGAGAAATGGTGCCCCATCGAATTTGGCACAAAAGATCCCCGCCTCTGCATACAGGCAGAGACGGGGATGCCTCATGGGTTCTGTTCTGTTTTGGTACCGGTATACGATGCCAGACAAGAGTCCTTAACCTTCCTCTGCGGGAAGCGGGATACCTTCCAGATGGAGCAGGAATTTCTTGGCCTCCAGCCCGCCGGCGTATCCCACCAGGGAACCATCTGAGCCGATTACCCGGTGGCACGGGATGATGATGGAGATGGGGTTGTGACCCACTGCGCCGCCAATGGCCCGGGGTGTGCTGTCCAGTTCCTCTGCCAGCTCCCGATAGCTCATCGTGGTGCCGTAGGGGATGTCTGCGATGCGGCGCCAGACTTTACGGCGGAAGGGCGTTCCCGGAGGCGCCAGGGGCAGATCAAAGGGACTCACCTGTTCTCCGGCAAAATACTTCTTCAGCCATTCCTCCACATCCCGAAAGACCGGAAGATCAGACTCTTTTTGATAGTCCTCCGGCAGCGTAGACATGTAGTATTTCTGCTGCTCCAGCCAGAGCCCGCAGAGATGCTCACCATCCCCAGCCAGTGTGAGGGGGCCCAAAGGGGAGGATATTTCCGCTGTATATAGCATAAGCAAGCTCCTCTCAAATGATAGTTAGGTGGCATTGTACACGATTCTTTTGGTACTTTCAAGGGCTTTTATGCACTTTTTATAAAATTTACTCTTTTTTCACAATCCCATGTCCGCCACGGACCTGGAATAGTCCTTCCCGTATAGCCAGGCACTGCCCTCGGACCGGTGTTAAGACTATAGATGACCGATCTGGCCGTACCATTGCGCTTCTTCCCGCATTCCTTACATTTTGCACCATTTCAACCCGCCATTCGGCCTGAAATTCTGCACCTGTTCGCTCCTTGACGAATGCCCCTTCCCGGCGTACAATACGGGGCGATTTTGATTCCCGGAGGGCAAAGGGGTCTGCCCGGGAGCGGGAGGATTTTGCATGGTTACACGAACAAAGTACATCTTCGTCACAGGCGGCGTGGTCTCCGGTCTGGGCAAGGGCATTACCGCAGCATCTCTGGGCCGCCTTCTGAAGCAGCGGGGCCTGCGGGTGCGGGTGCAGAAGCTGGATCCGTACCTCAATGTGGATCCCGGCACCATGAGCCCCTATCAGCACGGCGAGGTGTTCGTCACGGACGACGGCGCCGAGACAGACCTGGACCTGGGCCACTATGAGCGCTTTATCGACGAGAACCTCACCGCCAACTCCTCTGTCTCCTCCGGCAAGGTGTACTGGAATGTGCTGAACGCAGAACGGCGGGGGGACTTCCTGGGCGGCACGGTACAGATTATCCCCCACATCACCAACGAGATCAAGCGGAACATCTACTCCCTGGAGGGGGAAGGTGCGGACGTGGCCATTGTGGAGATCGGCGGCACCGTGGGCGACATCGAGTCTCAGCCCTTCCTGGAGGCCATCCGCCAGGTGGCGGCGGAGCGGGGCCGGCACAACGTGATGTTCATCCATGTATCCCTCATTGTCTCCATCCCCGGCTCCGGGGAGCTGAAGTCCAAGCCCACCCAGCACTCCGCCAAGGAGCTGCTGAGCCTGGGGATTCAGCCGGACGTGATCATGTGCCGCAGCGACTACGAGATTCCCCGGGATATCCTGGACAAGATCTCCCTCTTCTGCAACATCCCGGCAGACCACGCCATTCCCAACCTCACCGCCCCCATCCTCTATGAGGTGCCCCTGATGCTGGAGCGGGAGGGCCTGGCAGACGTGGTAGTCCGCCGTCTGGGCCTGATCTGCCACATGCCGGACCTCACCGAGTGGGCCACCATGGTCCACCGGGCGAAGAATGTCCACGGCACGGTAACCATCGCCCTCGTAGGCAAGTATGTGGCCCTCCACGACGCCTACCTCTCCGTGGTGGAGGCTCTCACCCACGGCGGCATTGAGAATGACGTCCATGTGGAGATCCGCTGGGTGAACTCGGAGGACGTCACGGAGGAGACGGCAGACCAGCTTCTGGCCGGTGCCCACGGCATCCTGGTCCCCGGCGGCTTCGGAGACCGCGGCATCGAAGGCAAGATCACCGCTATCCAGTATGCCCGAACCCACAAGATCCCCTTCCTGGGCATTTGCCTGGGCATGCAGATGGCGGTTGTAGAGTTCGCCCGCCATGTCTGCGGCATGACGGACGCCCACTCCAGCGAGCTGAACCCCCACACCACCCATCCGGTCATAGACCTGATGCCGGATCAGGTAAATGTCACGGAGAAAGGCGGCACCATGCGGCTGGGCAGCTACCCCTGCCATCTGGTGGAGGGCACCCGCTCTGCGGAGATCTACGGCACTCTGGACATCCAGGAGCGCCACCGCCATCGCTACGAGTTCAACAACGACTACCGGGAGGCCCTCACCAAAGCGGGTCTCGTGCTCTCCGGTCTCTCACCGGACGGACGCCTCGTGGAGATGATCGAGCTGCCGGATCACCCCTGGTTTGTGGCCGGCCAGTTCCACCCGGAGCTGAAGTCCCGTCCCAACCGGGCCCATCCCCTCTTCCGGGGCTTTATCGGCGCTGCAAAGGCGGAGATGCTGCAGGAATCCAAGTGACATCTCCCCCGTTTCCTTCATTTACCGCAGAAAAAGGGCCTGCATAGCGCATTGTTAAGGCCAAAAAACGCTCAGAAAGCAGAAGTGCTTTTCTGAGCGTTTTTTGCGGTCTGATACAATCGCTCGTCTCTCTCTGTGCAAGATCCACGGTCTGCAGTGCACGGAAGAATAGCAAGACGCTCTTTCCCGCTGGACAGCAGATTTCACCATTGGACAAGTTCAGACCGACCGTAACGGTTAGACCACCAGTCAGACCGGAATTTGCGAAATTGCTGTAACGAATTGCCGTTTCGTGCATCTACCCCATGAAGGCGAGGTGAGAGAGTGGACAGCTTTGAACGGATATACAGCGCCTATGCCAAAGACGTGTACCGCTTTGCCCTGAGTTTGTGCAGCAATCCCACTGTGGCCGAAGACATCACCCAGGAGACGTTTTATAAGGCCCTGCGGGGCGCGAGCCGCTTTCGGGGTGACTGCCAGGTGAGAACCTGGCTACTTCAGATCGCCAAGAATGAATGGCTGATGTACTGCCGGAAGCAGAAGCGGTTGGTTCGTCTGGAAGAGCAGCCAGAGGACATCTCCGAGCACAGTCCCGAAGAAGAGGTATCCCGGCGGGATCTGCTGGCCCGCGTCAGGCAACGGCTGGACGAGCTGCCGGAGCCGTACCGTTCGGTGTTCCTGCTGCGGCACTTTGGGGAGCTGCCCTTCTCTCACATCGGGCAGCTGAGCGGGAAAACAGAGAACTGGGCACGCGTGACCTATTACCGCGCTAAGGAGAAACTCAGGGAGGGATCAGAGTGAACAAACTGCCTTGCAGTGTAGTGGAGGATCTGCTGCCGCTGTATATTGATGAACTTTGCAGAGAAGAGACAAAAGCGCTGGTGGCGGAGCATCTGGAGAATTGTCCTGTCTGCCGCAGCAAATGGGAAGCGATGCGCGGACCCACTGGGATGGAGGCAGCAGGCCCCCATCTAATGGAAATAGAGGATGAAAATGCTCGAATCGTGCTGAAAAAGGCTGCTTCCCACTATCAGGGTGTGGCAGCAGGTGCGGTACTGCTGGTCTTGGTTGTATGTCTCATGCTGTTTTTTGTGCTGGGCGGGCCGGCTTGGTTGAGTGAGGAGATCAACATCCCTGCCAGGGAGATCGAACTGATCCATGTCCAAACAGAAGAGGACGGCACGGTGCGGCTGTTGATTGGAGCCGATAGCTATCACGCTGTCACAGGCGGAGGAATGCTGCTCCGCACCGATGAAAACGGTCAGACGTACTACATCATCGCTTTCTGGGCCCACAGATACTCCTGGCTCAGTCCCCGGATGGACGGCCAGGACTACGCCTATACCTTTGACAGCAAAGAAGAAACGGCCGGAGTATCCAATTTGAAACCGGGGGATCGCGTTTATGCCTATGACGGCAGCGATATGATCCTCCTGTGGGACGGCACAACCAGTTGAGGAGGGAGAATCCGTGATCAGATCTATCCGCGTATCCAACAGGGTCTTTTATCGGGGACTTTCCTTGCCCATGTCCTATGGGCTGGTGCTGGCAGCTACCTTGGCCTCTCTCATCCGGCTGACCCAAGGGGCGCTCTCTCCCGTGGACTATCTGACCGATAGTCTGAAACTGGGAATATTCGGTGTGCTGTATTTCGCCTTAGCCGGATATGAGCTGACCTCCATGCTCCGCAAGTTAGGCGGGCAGGAGTGTCTGTCCGCCTTTCCAGGGGCCCAGTGTGGCCTGCTCTTCTCCCACATTCTGGTCCTGCTGCCCCTACTGGCGGTGTGGTCTGCGGTGATCTTCGGAGGGCAAGTGATCTATTTCTTCCAGCAAGGGCTGGACTACCCGCCCTACCTGCTTCACTGTCTGCTAGCGGTGATGCTGTACTGCCTCTTGCCAGGACTGGACGGGCTGTTGCTGGGCGCCTTGCTGGAGCGGACCGAAAGGCCCTCCGCCTATGGTACGGTCGTGCTGGCGGTTCTGCTGTCCAGTTCTGTATGCGATGAACTATTCGCCGGCAGTTCCCTGTTCGGCGTGTCCCCCATGGCGGTGCTTGACTGGTTCCACCTCACGGTGCCCAATGGAAATTGGATGGCCGATGCCAATTACGGCGTGCCCATGGAGTTCTGTCGTTGGTGCCTTGCCGCCTTCTGGTGCCTTGTTCTGACCTCTGTGCTGCTATGGCAGTATCGCAGAGATGGGGGGCGGGCGGTCCCCATCGCCGCGGCAATTCTTCTCGCGGCGGCACTGCTGTGCGCCGCTCGCTTTGCACTCCGCGGTGAGGACGATCTGCTGCTCAAGGACAGCCGGCCGGACGGTATCCTGTCCAGCGAATACCAGTATCGTGCAAACCATCCTACAGGGGAACTTGGCGTGGCAGATTTTTCTGTGGAGGAGTATGACCTGAAGATAACGGCGAAAGGGGCCCTCAAGGTGTCCACTACGGTGAATCTGAGCCGGGATGATCTGCGGGAATATCGCTTCACTCTTTATCACGGGTACGAGGTCTCGTCTGTCACCGATGAGCGAGGAGCGGCCCTTCCCTTTACAAGAGACGGGGACTTCCTGGACATATCAGCCCCGGATGGCGCAAAGGCATTCACTGTCCTCTACAGTGGCAAGGGCTGGAAATATATCGCCAACGAACAGGCCATCACCCTGCCCGGCTATTTCCCCTACTATCCTATACCAGGGCATCTGGCTCTGTGGGCAGACGGCAGTGCGCAGACAGTCACCGGCCTGCCGCCGGCCCGGTTTCGAGTGGAAGTGACCTCCCCGCGGACTGTATTTTCCAATCTCCCCAAAACCGGCCACAATCAATTTGAGGGCGTGGCCGAGGCTGTGACTTTATACGCCGGGCTGGTAGACGAAACGGTGCGCGGCAGAGCCTCTTATATTTGCAGTCCCGTGGGCCGGGAGCAGATAGAGAGCATTGATCTGGAACGTGCAGACAGGCTCTGGCAGGAGTGGTGCGAGATCACGGGAGAGACACGGACACTGGATCTGGCAGGAAAGACAGTCTTCATCCAACCAGATACCATCTCAGCCTGCGGGAAAGGAGACAGCGAGAGCGTAGTGATCTTTGACGACCACATTTTGCTGGCCAACATGAACTCCACCCCAGAGACCATCTGTGCCTACTATCTATTGGAGTACCTGCCTTCCGATGCGGAAAGAGGTCTGCTGCGGGATGTGTTCAAACAGGACCTGGTGGTCGGAATCGGAAACTGGAGCGGTGAAAAACCGGATTATGACGCTCTTCAGATTCTTCGGGAGTACCCTTCGATGGATGCACTCAACGAGATCGGGGATGAGGAACAGTGGTTTGCCGCCGTGGAACAGTATACAAGTGCAAGCGAACGGTTCCATGCGCTGTATGCCTGGCAATGCAGCCAATTGGGACGGGATACTGTCCTCCGGGAGGTGTACCAATACCTGAAAGACAGTACGCCATCCCAGGACCAGGTGACATTCCTGTATGATCTGGGAGGTGCTTCTTAATGCTGGAAGTCAGTCATGTTGAGATGCGGTTCGGGCAAAAGGAGGTTCTGAGAGGCGTCACCCTGACACTGCACCAGGGAGTATACGGTCTTCTGGGGCCCAACGGCTCCGGCAAGACCACGCTCATGCGCTGCATCGCCGGCGTCTACCGCCCTGCCGCTGGGATAATCCGCACCCCAGAGCGCATCGGATATCTGCCTCAGCGATTCGGGATGTTCAAACAGCTGACGGTCTATGAGGCCATGGCCTATTTTGCCGCCTTAAAGCAGATTCCAGCCAGGACCCAACGAAAGGCCATTATGGAGTGCCTGGAACAGGTCCATCTGGCGGACCGAGCCGATGACAGGATCGGCGCACTCTCTGGCGGCATGGTGCGCCGGGTGGGAATCGCCCAGGCGCTGCTGGGCTGCCCGGAGCTGATCCTGGCGGACGAGCCCACAGCTGGGCTGGACCCAGAGGAACGTCTGCGGTTCAAAAACGTCATCTCCAACCTCCGAGGCGGTCCCACTGTTGTCCTCTCCACCCATATCGTGGAGGATGTGGAGTCCACCTGCGACCACATTATCCTTCTGTACAGCGGCAAGGTGCTGGCAGAGAGCACGGCGGATGACCTGCGGGCGCAAGCGGCGGGCAAGGTGTTCTCTGTCCCCGCAGACAAGAGGTGTCAATTGCAGCAGCCATATCATCTGCTCCGTGAGGAGGCGGGGACCGGAACGCTGCGCGTCCTCTCTGATCTGCCACAGCCTGGAGATCTGGCCGCTCCCACCGTGGAGGACGGATATATGCTCTATATCCGGGGCCGGATGTGATCCGCCGCCTCCAGCTGGTCCGGCTGACCTTCCGGCGGACACTGCCGCTCTTTCTTGCGCCTATTGTCTCAGCCTATCTCGTCCTCCCACTGATTACGGCGGCGGGGCTGGCCTCCGGGAATTGGGAGATCGCCCTTGAAAACCTGATCTATGGAGAGCAGGCCTTATTGCCTGTGGGAGGGCTGTTGTGGGCTTTCGCCTATCTCCAGGTGTGGATCGGCAGCGATGGCGAAGAGACGATGCGAGCCTGTCACCGAGGGAAATATGTCTGTGCCGCTGAGTTGCTGATGCTGAACATCGGATTCACGGTGATGCTGCTGCCAGCGTTGGCGGCTGGAACGCTGTTCTTTGGATCTCTGTGGACGGAGTATGCCAGGCTGCTCATCCAGGTATTTTTCTACATTGGGTTGTTCTATTTCACCGCAATCCTGCTCCGCTCGGTGACGATGGGCGGGATGCTGGTGCTGGCCTATCACCTGTTCTGCATCTTTTTCTGCCGCAATACGGAGATGCGGGGATACTGTCTCATCAGGCCGGATGTATTGGCAGGTGCAGCGGGCTTTCCCTATATTCTGCTATTGTTGAGCGGATCGGTGATGTATTCCATTGGGGCATGGCTAGAGCGCAGGCCGGATCGCGGATAGGAAACGCTTCGAATACAACAACGAGTGGCTGGCCAGTTCCACCCGGAGCTGAAGTCCCATCCCAACCGGGCCCATCCCTGTTCCGGGGCTTTCTCGGCGCGGCGAAAGCCGAGATGCAGAAAGGCAGCCACTGAGATTCTCACCTTCTGAGCGCAAAAATCCCGCCGGCACCGCCGGCGGGATTTTTCATTGGGAGATATGGTACTGTAAAGGGAATAACCTTTGCAGAGCTTTCGCTCAGTCCAGAGGCTCCACCCAGCCGTACGGGTCTGCCTCGGTGCCCCACTGGATACCGGTGAGGGTATCATACAGGGTCTGAGTCAGGTGACCGATGCCGCCGCCGTTTACCACGCAATTGCGCTCGCCCCAGGCCAGTACGCCGATGGGGGAAACTACGGCTGCGGTGCCGGTACCCCAGGCCTCTTCCAGAGCGCCGGACTCGGCTGCCTCGAAGAGCTCCTCGGCGGAGATGAGACGCTCCTCCACGGTGTAGCCCCAGTCCCGCATCAGCTCCAGGCAGCTCTTGCGGGTGATGCCGGGAAGCACGGAGCCGGTGAGCTTCGGGGTGACCACTTTGCCGTTGATCTTGAACATGACGTTCATGGAGCCAACCTCTTCGATATACTTGCGGTTGACGCCGTCCAGCCAGAGCACCTGAGAGAAGCCCTGCTCCTCAGCACGCTCGCCGGCGCGGATGGAGGCAGCATAGTTGCCCCCGCACTTGGTGTAGCCGGTGCCGCCCTTGACAGCACGGACATCGTCGTTCTCCACGTAGATCTTCACCGGGTTCAGGCCCTCGGGATAGTAGGCGCCCACTGGGCAGGTGATGATGGCGAAGAGATAGCTGTGGGAGGCGTGCACGCCGAGGCCGTTGTCTGTGGCGATGATGAAGGGACGGATATAGAGGGATGTGCCCTTCTGGTCCGGCACCCAGCCTTCGTCCACCTTCACCAGGGCCTTGACGGCCTGTACGAAGTCGTCCTCGGGGATCTCGGGGATGCACATTCTCTGGCAGGAGGAGTTCATCCGGCGGGCGTTCTCTCTCGGGCGGAAGAGCTGAATCTTGCCTTCGTCAGTGCGGTATGCCTTCATGCCCTCGAAGATCTCCTGGGCATAGTGGAAAACCATGCAGCTGAGCTCAAACGGCATGGGGCCATAGGGGACGATCCGGGGATCGTGCCAGCCCTTGCCGGTATGATATTCCATCAGGAACATGTGATCCGTGAAAGTCTTACCGAATACCAGGGTATTGGGATCCGGATGGGGCTTGGGGGAATCTGTGCGGGTAATTTTGATATCCAACATGCTACCTCTCTCCTTACACAACAGATTTCTATAAATGTTGGAAGCGCAACCACTGCTGCCAAACTTAGTATATCAGCCTTGGAAAAGTCTTGCAACGTCGATTTACCCAAAATGGAGTATGAGATTGTTCTTGTTTTTAGCCGGTTGTTTTGCTATAATGTAGCAGTGTATGTCCCTGAGGGGATTGATCCATTGTGCCAGCCGATTTTGAACCGGCTGAAAGCGGCAAGGGGTGGCAGTATGTCCAAACAACTTTCGAAGATTCTCACCCCCAAGATGGGGCTCTGTTTCATACTCCTTTTGATCTTCTCCGGTACCACCGCCGCCCTGGGCCGCCCCGATGTGGCCCTGGCGGAGCTGGTGATCACAGCTGTGCTCTTCCTATACTATCTCGTGACGGTATACCGCCAGAGCCGGGAGGCCGCCCGCTTTCTGGACACCCTCACCCGCTCCATGGACGAGGCCAGCCGGGAGAGCACCCTGAACTGCCCCTTCCCCATGGTGATGTTCCGCCCGGACACCGGCGAGGTGCTCTGGTCCAACGATCACTTTTTAAAGCTTTTGGGGGGCATGGAGCGGATCTTCGACACCCTGCTCTCTGAGCTGCTCCCCGGCTTCGACACCCGCTGGCTCCAGGAGGGCAAGCCCTTCTGCCCGGAGGAGGTGCGGATGCAGGGCCGCCGCTACCAGGTGTACGGCACCCTCTCCCACCCGGACAATGAGGACGACACCTATACCATCGCCACCACGTACTGGCTGGACGTAACAGACCTGAAGAACACCGAGGACCTCTATCATGCCACCCGCCCGGTGTTCGCCATCCTGCAGCTGGACAACTATGAGGAGCTCTATAAAAACCAGGAGGACTACATCCGGGCCTCCATGCTCCGGGACATCAGCCAGCGCCTTACCATCTGGGCCCGGAAGTCCAACGGCTTTCTCACCCAGATGGACCGGGACAAGTACCTCTTCTTCTTTGAGGAGCAGTACCTGGAGGGGATGAAAGAGGAGAAATTCTCCATTCTGGACGCCATCCGGGAGGTCCGAGATCCCTCCGGCATGAGCGCCACCCTGTCCATCGGCGTGGGCGTAGACGGAGACACCCCGGCGGACCTCTTTAAAATGGCCCATGACGCCGTGGAGATGGCCCAGTCCCGCGGCGGCGATCAGGCTGTCATCAAGAACAACATGAACTTTGAGTTCTACGGCGGCCGCAGTGTGGAGACAGACCGGCACAACAAGGTCCGCAGCCGCTTTTTGGCGGACACCCTGGCCAATCTTATCGCCGAGTCCTCCTGCGTGGTGGCCATGGGCCACCGCAACCCGGACATGGACGCCGTGGGCGCCTGCGTGGGCATTGCCGCCATCTGCCGCTGGAAGCACATCCCCTGCTATATTTTGAAGCCCTCCGTCCCCAATCCGGCGGACATGCTGTATAAGCGGATGGCGGACGTGGAGGAGTACCGCAACGCCTTCCTGGACTCCCAGGCCATTCTGGAGAAGATGGACCCCAGGACCTTGCTGGTAGTGGCAGACACCAGCCGGCCGGAACAGGTGATCGACCGGTCTGTGCTGAATGCCGCCAAGCGGGTGGCCGTCATCGACCACCACCGGAAGGCCGCCACCTATATCGAAGGACCCGCCCTCAGCTGCCTGGAGCCCTATGCCTCCTCTGCCTGCGAGATGGTGAGCGAGATCATCAGCTACCTGATGCGGGTGACAGACCTGCTCCCCGCCGAGGCCGAGGCGCTGCTCTCCGGCATGATGCTGGACACCAAGAACTTCACCATGCGCACCGGCGTTGGCACCTTCGAGGCCGCCGCCATGCTCCGCCGGGCCGGCGGCGACACCGCCCGGGTCCGCAGCCAGCTGTTCCAGACCCGCTTCAACGATGCCGTGGCGAAATACGGCCTCATCCAGGCCGCCCGGATGTACGGCCGGGGCGTGGCCATCGCCACCTCCGAGCAGAACGTGGGCCGGGTGATCGCCGCTCAGGCCGCAGACGAGCTGCTCACCATCGACGGCGTGGGCTCGTCCTTCGTGCTCTACACCGATGGCGAACAGGTCTATATCTCCGGCCGCAGCAAGGACAACACCAACTGCCAGCTGATTCTGGAGAAGATGGGCGGCGGCGGCAACGCCAACGTGGCCGGCTGCCAGGTGTCCGGCCGCACAGTGGCGGAGGTAACCGCAGAGCTCACCCACTGTCTGGACCGATATTTCCAGGACGAGGCCGGCGCCTCCCAGGAGGGATAAGCGGCGCTCGCCCTTGGAAAGGAGGAGACCCCTATTCAAACCCGCACTTTCTCTGTGCCAGAGTCCCCTGCCCGGGCGGCTATGGCCCAGTCCCTTTACGACACCATCACCCAGGCCGGCAGCCTCGTGGTGATGGGCCACTGCAACCCGGATATGGATTCTCTCGGCGCCGCAGCCGGCATCGCCGCCATCGCCCGGCGCATCGGGACAGGCTGCCACATCCTGCAGCCCGCCACCCCGTGTGCTGCCGATCCCCTGTATGCCCAGCTCTTCGGCGTGGAGCGCTATCAAGACCGCTTTCAGCTGCCCTCTGAGGTGAAGCTCACCCCGGACACGCTGCTCTGCATTGTAGACGCCAACCGCCCGGAGATGGTGATGTGCCCTGCCCTTTTGGAGAAGGCCAGCCAAATTGCGGTGATAGACCACCACATCCCTGGGGATAGCGCTCTGGAAAACGTGTCCCTCCGGATTCAGGACACGGCAGTCTCCTCCACCTCGGAGCTGGTCTGCGATGTGCTCCGCTACTTTCTGAACCCGGAGGATCTGCTGCCGGCGGAGGCGGATGCCCTCCTATCCGGCATTATGCTGGACACCCGCAATTTCACAAAGCGCACCTCCGCTGAGACCTTTGCCACCGCGGCCTATCTGCTCCTGGCCGGCGGAGATCCCGGACGGGTGCAGAAGATGCTGCAGACTTGCCGGGAGGATGTGCTGGCTCGGCATGCCATTGTGGAGCAGGCCCGCATGGTCCGGCAAGGGGTGGCCATCGCGGTATCCACCCAGCCGGCGAACCCGGTGTCTGCTGCCCAGGCGGCGGACGAATTGCTCACCATTGAGGGGATCGGCGCCTCTTTCGTGGTCTATCCCATCGGTAACACGGTGCGCGTCTCCGCCCGCAGTGCAGACGGCACCGATGTGCAAAAGATTCTCTCCTATCTGGGCGGAGGGGGCAGCAAAGACGCCGCTGGCGCTCAGATCCCCAACGTCACCCTGGCGGCTGCCACCGCCGATCTGGAACAAGCCATCCGCCGTTTTGTAGGCGGCCCTACATAGACCATCTAGAGTAGGCATTGATGGTCTTTCTATCGAATTTTCACGTTTCACATTTTGGGAGGTTATTGTTATGAAAGTCATACTGCAGCAGGATGTCCGCGGACAGGGCAAAAAGGGTCAGCTGGTAGAGGTATCGGACGGCTATGGCCGCAACTATCTCCTGCCCCGGAAGCTGGCCATCGAGGCCACAGCGGAGAACCTGAACACCATGAAGATGCAGGACAAGGCCAAGGCCGCCAAGCTGGCCCAGGAAAAGGCCGCAGCCACCGCCCTCTCCGAGCAGCTGAAAAACTGCCCCGTCCGGGTGAAGGCCCGGGCCGGCCAGGGCGGCAAGCTCTTCGGCGCCATCACCAGCCAGCAGATCAGCGACGCCCTGAAGGAGCAGTACAACATCGACATCAGCAAGAGCCAGCTGATTCTGGGCGACCCCATCAAGGCCTTCGGCTCCTACGAAATCAAGGCAAAACTGGGCAATGAGATCTCCGGCACCGTCTACCTCATGGTAACCGAGGAGAAGTAAGCCTGGTTCCCTATTCTTTCCAGCAAACGAGGTGAATCCGTTGCCACCAGAAGAAGAACTTGCCCGTCTGCAGGTGCCCCGCGCCATCGATGCCGAGCAGTCTGTTCTGGGCGCCATGCTCATCGATGCCCGCTGCGTGCCGGACGTTATGAGCAAGCTGCGGCCGGATGATTTCTACATGCGCACCAACCGGGAGATCTTTCAGGTCCTTTTCACCATGTTCAACCGCTTCGAGACCATTGATGCGGTGACAGTGGTAAACGCCATGAAGCGGGAAGGGGTATACAACGAACAGACCTCCCTGAACTACCTCCGGGATCTGATGGACAACACCCCGGCCACTGCCAACGTGATGGACTACGTGGATATCGTGCTGGACAAGTCCGTGCTGCGGCGGCTCTCAGACACCGCCACAGAGCTGGCCGAGATGGCCCGGGCGGAGGGCAGCACCTCCGCCGAGGTGTTGGACGTGGCGGAGCAGCGGATCTACGCCATCCGCCAGGGGCGGTCTGCCAAGGGCCTCACCCACATCTCGTTGGTCATGGCCAACGTGTACAACACCATCCGGGCCCGCCAGGAGAGCGGCGCGGACTTCCCCGGCCTCTCCACCGGCCTCATCGACCTGGACCGGCGGATCACCGGATTGAACAACTCAGACCTCATCATCCTGGCCGCCCGCCCCGGCGTGGGCAAGACCTCGCTGGCGCTGAATATCGGCGTGGAAGTGAGCAAAAACTCCGGGAAGACCGTGGCGGTGTTCTCCCTGGAGATGAGCAAGGAACAGCTGGGTACCCGTCTTCTCTCCGCTGAGGCCCTGATGGACAACAAAAAGCTCCTCACCGGCCGCATCGCCGGCGATGAGGAGTGGGGACGGCTGGCCCTGGG
>CANQII010000054.1 GCA_947623875.1 uncultured Oscillospiraceae bacterium | reverse complement strand
CCTAAGATTTGACCAAAAGTAGAACTACATCACAGCAGCATATCTTTAGTAAATTCTTCCAGATTCAAAGAGGGAATCTGCTTGATATCAAACATTTTATAGATTTCTTTTGTTTGCTTATTTGCCGTCTCAATCACAACATTGTTTGGTCCGGCCATTGCACACATTTGTGCAGAAGCTGTTCCAAATATATCTGATACAGATTTTCCTTTGTCTGTTGCCTTAACGAATTTTCTGTATTCAAGCAGTATAATGGTGCATATTATATCATTCAGCAATTTTCCTCGGACAGTTAAATCTGTCCATTTACAAAGAGGAAGCAGATCAAGGTATTCTTTGCTAGTTTTAAAAACGCTCTCTATCTGTGTCCTTCCATAGTAATCAATTAAGATATTTTTAGGCGTATCGTCCTTGTTCGATATCAAAGTAAAAAAGCCGCCTTTCACTTTCTCCCAATCCTTATCCTTATCCTTCATTTTTTCAAATTCTGCTTCGTGATCTATTAAGTAATCTCTGAAGCGCTTTGAAGCATTATATTCATCAACATAAACATAAATAAATACTTTCACGCCAAAAACAACTTTCTCCAGTTTCTTCCCAAAATAAGTATGTCCCGCACGTACAAAAGCATACTTTCCTTTACTAAACATTCCCTTAACAGCGTTGTAGCACTCTTTGTAAGGGAACCCTTTTCTTGCAGGCATCCTGCCAAGAAAGAGTTTTGTATTATCCTTGCATATTTCAGTTATCAACTCTTTTGATATATATCCTGCATCCAAGGTATAGGAGTTAAGGAAGATGCCAAGATTTGATTGTACATCAGCTTCCACTGTTTTGAGTGTATTAATGTCAAGAACGTTTCCTGGTATAATATCGTACCATACAGGAATGCCAGTTTCTTCGTCCAATATTAGAACCAATCTGCACATGACTTCTGTGCAGGAGACACCATGACTACACAGTGCATTGAATGGATTATTAACAATATCGTTAGGTAAAGGCGTCGAGTCAACATAGCATGCAGAGGCGAAATTCGGGTACCTCTTTTTCATGTAGCTAGTGAAGTTCTTGAAAAACTTCATCTTCATGTCATCGCTACCCATATAACTAAAATAGTAAGTATCTGATTTCAATGTTCCTGCTGAAACATCTATACACAGATGCGATAAGAAACTTCTGATGTAAAAGTTCTCACAGCTGATCCTTGAACCGTCTTTAATAATGGTGTGTAGTACATGGCAAATATGACGCTCATATTGTTCTTTCCTAGGAAAAGTATCTCTAAGTACATTAAGAATCTGGTTGTTTTCTAGGAATCTTAGCAGTAAATACACATCCCCGAATATAGTGTGTATCTCTGGATCTGGGAAAAGGCTGGTGCCAGCTAGTCTGGGGTCGTCCCGTTCTACTTCTGCGAATGTGTCCGTTACGGCGTTGTATTCCGTGATTCCACGGGTTGGGGATTGGAAGATGCCTGATTTCTTGTCTTCACTTAAATATAACACTTTTCCAAGGCGCTCTCGCACACTATGTTTTGCGTGGTAAGTTCCAAAATTGCCGTACTGTGTTTCGACAATTGCCGCTGAACCGCTAGTAATATTTCCGTCTTCGTCTCGCACTAATTTCTGCACTTTGATAAAAGCCATCCATGTATCAACTCCTTGAATCTGTAGTTCTGAGTAGAACTACATGCAGTATACACCTTTTGATAGGAATTGCAAGGAGTTTTAGCTAAATCTAGACGTTTTTTACCGGAAAAGTTCAAATCCAGGATGTAGTTCTACTTTAGGCGTCATCTTAGGTTCAGACAGGGACATCGTGAGGCGCGTCAAAGCGTCCGGCCAGGGCCTCCATGAGGTACTGAACGGTGCGTTCTGCCTTGGCCGCAGTGTCATACCAGAGGACTTTGTATGCGCTCGGCAGCCGATTTCCGGAGGGATCAGAGGCCACGACCGTGACATCTCCCTCCAGAGGGCCCATAGACAGGGCCAGTCCTGCCCCCAGGATCAGCAGCGGGGCATCGCCGCGCCGCTCTGGCGTGAATTCTGCCGGGGAGAGGACCTGCTCTGCCGGAAAGAGAGAGGAGACAAAGCCGTTGTATGGCTCGTTGCCATAGGGCTCCCGGATGAGGAGTGTGTCCGGCGCGGGGGTGCCCATTACCTTCGGGAGATCAGAGTAGATCCGGAAGAAGAGGTCCGGATTCACCAGCATGTCCACCGCCAGAATGGGGGAGTAGCAGTTGTCTGAGAGCGCGGCAAACTCCGCCTGGTCCAGGTCCACGGTGATCACGCTCTCCACCCGCTGCATGGCGGTCTCATGGGCCCCGGCGGGGAGGAGAACGCTGTCGATCCCCTTGGCGGTGATGCCTCGGACCAGCAGGTCCAGGAAGTAGAAGAGCTCCTGGTTGCGATTGGGGGCGTCGTCCCGGCGGCGGTACACGATGCCGATGAGGTTCTTGCGGCCCGTGGCCAGGCTCTTGGCGGTGGGGTTGGGGGTATAGCCCAGAAGGTTTGCCATCTGCAGCACCTTTTTCCGGGTGGCCTCGGTGATCTTCTGGTCCTGGCGGTTATTGAGAATGTACGAGACGGTGGCGATGGAGACCCCTGCCTCCCGGGCCACGTCCTTCATGGTAGCTTTCGTTGGCACTGCGCATTCCTCCGCGATCTCTCCAGATCTAGGACCGCCAGGCGGGGACTGGAGGGAAATTTGGTTTTTTCTGAAAAATTTTCGGCTCCCCTATTGACAGGGCGCTCTCCAGGTGCTATTCTCTACTTAACCGCTTAAGTTAGCGATTGAAACGCTTAAGCTGAAACTTTTTAGTCCGTTTGATCTGCCCGGCCAGACAGATCAGAACCCGGATCGGAGCGATGCGCGGGCTTCCGGAAGTCCCGCTCATTCTATCAGAATCCGTCCAACGGTGCAAGCCCCGGACGGCGTTCTGCGGCTCCAATCCACCGAAAGTCCCGCAAGAATCCAACGCACGCAAAGCAAATCAAGGAGGAAAAGCCAAATGAAAAAGCAGTCTCTCGTAGCCCTTCTTCTGGTGATGGCCATCTTCTGCACTCTCGCGGGATGCGGCGGCGGCAACGACACACCAGCCACCCAGGCACCTGCAGCCACCCCGGAAGCTACCCCGGAGCCCACCCCCGCACCCACTGAAGCCCCTGCTGTGACCTACACCGTGACCTTCATGAACGGCGATACCGTTCTGGGCACTGCCACCGGTACAGAAGGGCAGACCCTGGACCCCGCATCCTATGCAGACTTTGAGAACCAGACAGACTTCGAATTCCTGGGATGGTTTGAGACCCCGTCCTTCCTGGAGAGCAGCCGGAAGGATCTCGCCTCCCTTGCCCTCACCGGAGACCTCACTCTCTACGGCAGCTTCAAGAACCTGAAGGTAGCGGAGGACACCCGGGCATGGTATATTGTGGGCGCCAGCACCTCCGGCGGCATCCTGGCCGGCAGCAACTGGGCCAACGCAGCGGTGGAAGAGGCAGACCGGGAGCAGTTCCGCCTGCAGCCCACCGGCAACGCTGCCAACGAAGTCTCTATCACCCTGGATCTCTATGATGGAGACCAGTTCCAGATTGTGCATGATTGGCAATGGGATGGGCAAAAAGGCTTCGGCGCCTTTACCGAGATCGATGAGACCCAGATGGCCAACGGCGGCGGTCTCGGCGGCACCAGCGATACGAGCAACATCAACGTCATCATGGACGGCAACTACACCATCACCCTCACCACCGATCCCGAGGCACCGGCACAGGATACCCTCACCATCGTTCGCAACGGCGATCCTGTGAACGAGGCCCAGATGTACCAGCCCAGCGAGAGCACCAGCATCCTGGTGAAGGGCAGCTGGGTGGACGACTGGTCTGACCTCAAGGAACTCACCCGGGTGGAGGGAGAAGGCAACGTCTTCACCATCACCATGGAACTGGATGCCAGCACCCAGCTCTGCTTCATGGTCTATGACAACGGCGCAGACACCGGCCTGGTTCTGAAAGATGAGAACGTGACAGACGAGGCCTCCCGTGCTCTCCTGGAAGGCAGCGGCGGCAACGTGGTAGTGGCCGCTGCCGGCACCTACATCTTCACGGTGGACGCAGATACCATGACCGTCACCGTGAGCGCCTGCTGATGAATCGGCACGCCCTGTACCACGCGCCGGACTCCCCCTGCTGCTGTCCTGTGTCTGAGCACACCCTGGAGCTCCGGCTCAGGACGGCCAGGGGGGACCTGGTCTCTGCGGAGGTCCTGTACGGGTGCAAGTATGTGTTCCAGACAGAGCGGAAGCACAAGCCCATGCGCCTCAGCTATCAGACGGAGCTCTACGACTGGTACACCGTCTCCCTGGAGGAGGAGGACACCCGCCTGGCCTATATCTTCCTCCTGGACGATGGCAAGGAGAAGCTCTACTTCTCCGAGGACGGCGCCACCCCTACCTACGACTTCGATAAGTCCTACTACAATTTCTTTCAGTACGCGTATATCAACCAGGCGGATGTCCGCCGGCCGGTGTCCTGGATGGAGAGCGCCGTCTTCTACCAGATCTTCGTAGACCGCTTCGCCCGGGGCAGCACCCCGAAAGACACCTCGTACATCAACTTGCCCTGGGGAGAGATTCCCCACCCCAAGAGCTTTGCCGGGGGAGACCTGGACGGGATCACGGAGCACCTGGACTACATTCAGAGCCTGGGCTGCAACGCCCTCTACATCACCCCGGTGTTTCTCTCCCCCTCCAACCACAAGTACGACATCGTGGACTACTACCAGGTGGACCCCATGTTCGGGGGAAGAGACGCCCTGCGGCGGCTCACCGAGTCTGTCCACGCCCGGGGGATGCACATCATCCTGGATGGCGTGTTTAACCATGTATCCGAGGGTTTTGCCCCCTTCCGGGATGTGGTGGCCCACGGAAAACAGTCCCGGTACGCAGACTGGTTTATCCTTCGAGGCAAGAAACCCAGGAAAAAGCCCCTGAATTACGAGGTGTTTGCCAGCTGCAGCTATATGCCCAAGTTGAACACCTCCAACCAGGCGGTCCAGTCCTACCTCATCAACATCGGCACCCACTATATCAAGGAGTTCGGGATCGATGGCTGGCGGCTGGATGTCTGCGATGAGGTGAGCCGGGACTTCTGGAGGCACTTCCGGGCGGCCATCAAGTGGGAGAAGCCGGACGCGGTGCTCATCGGGGAGAACTGGCACGATGCGGTGCCCTCTCTCCGGGGAGATCAGCTGGACGGCATCATGAACTACGCCCTCACCAAGGCCTGCCTGGACTACTTCGCCTGGGGAACCCTGGACGCCCAGTCTATGGCCTGGAAGCTCTCCGAGATCCTGATGCGCAACCCGGACCCGGTGAACGCCATGATGCTGAACCTCCTGGACTCCCACGACACCCACCGCTTCCTCACGGAGGTAAAGGGGGACCGGGAGGCCCTGGAGGCGGCCCTCACATTGCTCTGCCTGTTCCCGGGAGCGCCCTGTTTCTTCTATGGCACCGAGACCTACACCATGGGCGGCTACGACCCTGATTGCCGCCGGTGCATGAATTGGGGCGATGTACCCAACTGCCGGGAGCTGCTGCACACCCTGGCGGCCCTGCCCCGCAAAGGACCGCTGGACATCCGCGCCAAGGACAACACCTTGATTCTGCAGCGGGGAGACATCTCACTGCTCATCAACCGCACCAACCAAGACACCTGCCCGGACGGGAGAACGGTCCCGGCCCGGAGCCACATCCTGCTGAGAGGAGGAGATCCACTGTGTTGAAAACCAAATCCCTGCGTCTCATCGCCGCACTGCTGTCTCTTCTGCTGCTTGTCTCCCTGGCCGCCTGCGGAGGCGGCGGGGACAGCGCCGGCACCACCCAGCCGCCGGCGGGCACCCAGAACCCCGCACCCGCCGCCACCCCGGCGGGAGACACTGGTGAAAACAGCGGCGGCAGTACCGGGGGTTCCCCGGTCGCCCCGATCACCCTGCACATCCTGGAGAACGACACCGCCAAAGCGGAGGGCTATTTGGAAGCGCTGCTCACCGCCTTCAATGCGGCCTACGCAGACAAGGGCATTGTGGCAGTGGACGCCAACATGGATGAGTTCACAGACCTCGCCATGAACGGCCCCTACGGATACGGCCCGGATGTCCTCTATCAGGCCAACGACCAGCTGATGCAGTTCGCCGAGGACAAGCACATCCTCCCCCTGAACGCCGAGGAGCTGGAATGCTGGTCCACCACCCCGGAGGAGGCCTGGGAGGCCTTCCGGCTCAACCTGGACGGCAACAGCTATCTCTGTGGCGTGCCGGTGAATATCCAGGAGCCCATGCTCTTCTACCGGGAGGACCAGATGCCGGCAGACTGGCAGACCAAATGGGACAAGGACGGCAACGGCACCCCGGACTTCTTCGAGAACTGGTGTGACCTCTACGCCCTGTCCAAGGAGATCCATGAGGCGGATTCCTCTAAGTTCGGTTTCATGGCCTCTCTCAACAACCTCTATCTGGCCTCTCCCTTCATGCTCAGCTACGGCAACTACATCTTCGGGGAGAAGGACGGCGTGCTGGACTCCACTGACGTTGGCTTCTCTAAGGGCAACGCGGTGAACGGCCTCATGGCACTGCGGCAGTTTGCCGGCCTCATGAATGAGGGCTGCATTGATGACACCATCACCCTGAACCGCTATGAGAAGATCGCAGACGGCAGCTACTTCTGCTCTGTCTCCACCCCGGACACGTACTCCCTGTTCCTGGGCAACCTCACCAACCGCTACGTGCAGGACGGCATGAGCCAGGACGAGGCCAGTGCCAAGGCCGTGGAAAACCTGAAGATGATCGAGATGCCCGCCAAGATGCCCGCCAACGGAGACCTGTCTCAGGACAGCAGCGCCGTGACGGACTGGGTGGACACCATCTGCATGGGCGGCATCAACGGCTACGCCATCTCCAGCTACACCAAGTACCGTGAGGCCTGCATCGAGTTCGTGAACTTTGCCACCTCTTTCGACATGGTCCGCACCCGGGCGGAGATGCTGGGCATCGCCCCCACCCGCAGTGACGTGGCAGCGCTCTCCGGCGACACCGCAGACACCCTCTTCCAGAGCCTGGACGCCGGCCGGATCTACCTGATGCCCTCCATCAAGGCGGTGGACCAGATTTGGGTGCCCTCCCAGACCTTGATGGGGGACGTTGCCAAAGATCCCTTCCGGGTACAGCAGGGAGATCCCGCCCGCTATCCGGACAAGGAGGCCCTCCAGGCCGCCCTGGAGGACATGGACCAGCAGATCTACGACGCCATCCACACCCTGGCGGGCTGAGGAGGCGGTATCGATGAACGGGAAACCGCTGATTCTCCAGGCGGTACAGTGTCCCTCTCCCCGGGTGAAGGCATCCATGATTCTGATGGGCCTGGGGCAGATCCTCTCCCGGGAGTACATCAAGGGCCTGCTCTATCTGGCCAGTCTCGCAGCCTATGTGGGGTACCTGGCGATGATCGGCATCACGGACATCGCCGGGTTTATCACCCTGGGCACCGTGGAGGCGGACCCGTGGCTGGGCACCGCCGGAGACGACTCCATCATCATGATGCTCCGGGGACTCCTCGCCATTGTGCTCACCGTTGGCATCGTGCTCCTCTACCGCTCCAACCTCAGGGACATCCTGGAGACGGAGCAGCTGGGTCTCTACGGGGGCAATGCGCTGCCCTTCCCGGAGGCCGTCCGGCACTTCCTGGACCGGAAGTTCTACATCGTGGCCCTGGCGCTGCCGGTGATCGGGGTGATGGTGTTCAACGTGATCCCCATCCTCTTCATGATCCTCATCTCCTTCACCAACTACGGCGGCAACATCATCCCGCCGAAACTGGTGGACTGGACTGGGCTGGACAGTTTCCGCCGGGTGCTGTCTCTCACCGGCATTCGGGAGACCTTCTTCCGGATCCTCGGCTGGAACATGATCTGGGCTCTGGCCTCCACCGCGGTGAACTACTTTGGCGGTCTGGGTCTCGCGCTGCTGCTGAACAAGAAGTGCTTCAAGTTCAAGAAGTTCTGGCGGATGTTCCCCATCATCGCCTACGCGGTGCCGGGCTTCATCACCTTGCTGGCCTTCAAGTTTCTCTTCTCCTACGGCGGCCCCATCAACTACTACATCACCCAGGCGGGCAGCAGTGCCATCGGCTTTCTGGATATCGATGCCGGCCTCAAGGCCAAGCTCATCGGCCTCGGGGTGAACGCCTGGATCTCCATCCCCACCTCCATGCTGCTGGCCACCGGCATCCTCTCCAATATGAACGAGTCCCTCTATGAGGCGGCCTCGATCGATGGGGCCAGCCCCTGGCAGCAGTTCAAGAAGATCACCCTGCCATTCGTGGTGTTCTCCACCACCCCGGTGCTGATCACCAACTTCATCGGGAATTTCAACAACTTCGGTATCTTCTACTTCCTCCGGGGCGGTCTCTACATGGACGGGTACTTCCTGGCCAGCGACACGGACCTTCTGATCAACTGGCTCTATAATCTCTCCATCGACAACAACTACTACAGCATCGGCGCTGCGGTGAGCCTCATCATCTTTATCATCACCTCGGTGCTGTCCCTGTCTGTGTATGTCCGCTCCAACGCCTATCGGAAGGAGGACACGTATCGATGAACTGGAGAAAACGAATGGATTGGCTGTGGAGCCATGCGCTCCTCATCGTGATCTGCTTTATCTTCTTCTTCCCAGTGCTGTGGCTGATCCTGGCCTCCTTCTCCGCCACCGGCTCTATCTACGACCTCAGCGGCTTCTTCCCCAAGGCTTTCAGCCTGAACGGGTACATCACCCTCTTCGGAGACACCGTGATGTACGATTACCCCAACTGGCTGAAGAATACGCTGTTCGTGGCGGTGTGCTCCAGCATTCTGGGCACCACCTTAGTGATTCTTACCGCATACACCATCTCCCGCTTTCAGTTCAAGGCCCGCAAGGTGCTGATGAAGTCCACCCTGGTGCTGAGCATGTTCCCCGGTTTCATGACCATGACCGCCGTTTACCTGCTGATGGTGAACTTCAACCTGATCAATCAGCTGTGGGCCCTGATCTTGATCTACGCCGCCGGGGCCCCCATGGGCTACCTCACCCAGAAGGGCTACTTTGACTCCATCAGCGCATCCGTCTTCGAGGCCGCCCGCCTGGACGGGGCCAGCAACTTCCGGATCTTCCGGTCCATCGCGCTGCCCCTGTCCAAGCCCATCATCGTGTACACGGCTCTCACCCAGTTCGCCTGGCCCTGGAGCGACTTCATCCTTCCCAATCTGCTGCTCAAGAACAAGAATTTGTGGACGGTAGCGGTGGGACTGATGCACCTGGATGAGACCCAATTCACCCGGTTTGCCGCGGGCTCCATCTTCATCGCGGTGCCCATCGTGATCCTGTATTTTGCCCTGTCTGGGTTCCTGGTGTCCGGCGTTACCGCAGGTGCGGCGAAAGAGTAGGGGAGGAGAAAAGAGAACAACAGAGTATCCTGCTGCAAAAGCGGCGGGAGAGAAAAGAGACACGGCGCTGTGGGACATCCCGCAGCGCCGTGCTATACACATACATTAAAACACTTAAAATATAAAAGCTGTTGCATCATAACTGATGCTGTGATATACTTCTCTTTAGATCGGTTTCTCGCATTGGATCGTAATTAAATGAGATGATATATCATTAAAATACTTAGCTGAGCATGAGATGGAGGTGCTGGAATCATGGGCGGGGAGTTTGAAACAATGTATGTAAGCCACACTACTATTCGCACCCAAAGAGCACTGGCGGCGCTTCACTTCGCGGTAGAGCATCATATACCAGAGGATGAAGCCGTCCGCGACGTCTCTGAGACGTTTGGTATTTGGCCGGACGTAGCACGGACTTTCTTGGAATATGTGAAAGAGCACCCGGATCCGAATGAGTGGTAGGATAGTTGTACGATCAGAAGTGCAATCCCCCCAGGCCTCCACTAAAGTATCCAGAGCTGTTTACCAGGCTACTTTTCCCCACCAATCATGGCAATCGGTGATTCTTTTTACCAAAAGAAGCGCCCGGACACCGCCAGTTGGCGATGTCCGGGTGCTCTTGGCTTGTTTGGCTCTGGGGATCAGACTTTCCCCAGGATCGTGTACCTCACTTCACGATGAGGCTGATAAGGTTCTGCATGATGGCTGCGGCCTGCGCCCGGGTGATGCTGTCCTTGGGCATTAGTTCCTGATTGCCGTTGCCGTTGATGATGCCGGCGCCTACCGCCCACTCCACGGCTTCCTGTGCCCAGGAGGAGACGGTGCTGGCATCAGAGAAGGTCTGCATGCGGTTGCTGTGTGCGGTGTCCACACCCAGGTACTTCACGTAGTTGTACACCATGACGGCAAACTGCTCCCGGGTGACGGTGTCTGTGGGTCCGAACACGCCATTGCCGTAGCCGGCCACGATGCCGTTCTCACTGGCCCATGCCACGGATGCGGCATACCACTTGTCTGCTGCGATATCCTCGAACGATGTGGTGGCTGTGGGATTCACCTTGGATTCCAGAGCCCAGAGGACAGTGGCTGCCATAGAGCGGTCCAGTGCCTGTTCCGGTGCAAAGACCATCTCGGTCTCGCTGACACCGGAGAAGATCTCGTGATTGGCTGCGAAGGATACGGCGTCTGCATACCAGCTGCTGGCCGATACGTCCTGGAAGAGGACAGAGCGGGAGACCAGTTTCACGGTGCCGCTGCCGGGCAGGATTGCGTAGGTTGTGCCGTCTTCCACCAGGGATTTCGGCAGGACAGTCTCCTTGCCGTCCTTATCCACCAGCACGGCCACCTGGCCGTCTGCCAGATTCAGAGCGGTTTTCACGCCGCCGGGGACGGTGTTCACGGTCTTGCCGTCTGCCTGGACGCTTACCACCACTGCATCCTCTTTCTTCTCCACGCACACGGAGACTTGCTTTGCCTCGCCGAGGCTTTCCAGAGCGGTCTCCGGGATGGTGACGTTGCCCACGGGGGTCTCCACACGGACGTCGATACCGCCCATGTCTGCGAGCTCGTCCAGAAGGGCGCCGGTAAGGACAACTTCATTGTGGGTGGACTTATCATCGAAGTTGGGTGCCACTACCACGGTGGTGCTGTTGTTCTCCTTGGCGTGCTCCAGAATGGCATCCTGCAGGCTGTCCTGAATCTCTGCGGTGAGCACGCCGTCCTTCATGGTGCTGTTCGGCCGAATGGTGGTCTCCAGGGTGGGCAGTCCGGCCAGCGGCGTGTCGATATCCGGGAGGTCCTCAACCGGTGCAGAGGGTACCGGTGAGGGCTGCGGGCTTGCCGGCGGGTTGGTGGATGCGGAGGGATTGCCTGTGCCGGGATTGCTCGACGGGGTGGGATCGTACGAGGGCTGAGGATCGGTGGGCTGCTGGCTTGGCTGCTGTGTGGGAGGTGTGGTGGGCTGCTGGGTAGGTTGCTCAGTGGGTTCCGTAGTGGGAGGAGTCGTGGGCTGCTGCGTGGGCTCTTCCGTAGGTTCCGTTGAGGGCTCTTCCGTGGGCGGAGTGCTGGGTTCGGTGGTCTCTGCCGGAGGATCAGACTCACTTGGAGGTGTCGTGGGCTCGGTCGTGGGAGGAACCGTGGGATCTGGGGACTCTATCGGAGGATCAGACTCAGACGGATCTGGGTCTACTACCGGGGGATCGGGCTCCACAGGAGGCTTGGATTCCTCTTCTTTTTCCTTATCCATGGCCGCGTAATCAGGCACGGGGATAGGCTGAATTGGCTGGGGGTTTGCGGCGTCACCGGTGAGCACCACACCCCGGTATGCGGGTACGGTGACGGTAAAGGAACCATTCTCAACGGTGATGCTGGTGCTGGAGATGAGCTCCTGCAGAGCGGTCTCGTCCATGCCCAGATCAGCCAGATTTAGATGCACGGTTTGGGCTGTGCCGGAGTTGTTGGCCAGTACGATGATGGCCTGCGCGTTGTCTCTGCGGACAAAACCGAGGACGCTGCGGCCCAAGTTGTCGATGGGCTCTACAGAGCCGGTGCGGAGGGCGGAGTAATTAGCGCGGAGGTTGCCGAGCTGCGTGTACCAGGCCAGAAGAGCGGGATCGGTGACACTATTCCAGTCTGCGATGGTGCGGCGGTCGTCCGGATCGTCTCCGCCTGCCATGCCGCGCTCATCGCCGTAGTAGATGGTGGGGGCGCCTGCATAGGTGAACTGCAGGAAGGCCACCAGTTTCTGCCGCTCTATGGCCACCGGGCTGGTTGTCTCATAGTGGGGGAAGGCGTGCTCTGGATCCTTCTGGTTGCGGTCGTCATCAACGCCGTCCAGATAGGACAGAATGCGGGCGGTGTCGTGGGAGTCCACCAGGTTCAGCATGGCGTAGAAAGCCTCCGCCGGATAGCGCTCCCGGATCTTTTCCAGCTCCTTGGTGGCATCCACCGCGCTGCCGCCTTTGGCATATGCCGTGACGGCATTGCGGAACAGGTAATTCATGACGGAATCGTACATGTCGCCGATGATGTAGCGCGTGGCATCATCCCAGATCTCGCCGATGATGACGCAGTCTCCAGTGGCTTTCACCACATCCCGGAAGTTCCGCCAGGTCTCATCGGAGACCTCGTTGGCCACGTCCAGACGCCAACCGTTGCTGCCCTGCTGCAGCCAGTACCGGGTGACGCTGTCCTTGTCCATGATGACATCGTTGGCCCAGTCTGTGGTCTGGAACTCGGAGCCGTTGGTGGATTGGATGACGGGCATGCTGTCGTATTTCCACCAGCCCTCATATTCATACACGGGTTTGCCGATGCGGTGGCCGATGCTGTCTGTAGAACCCGCTCTGTACTTGTTCTCAATCAGGAACCAGGTGGTGTAGGAGAAGTCTGTGATGCCGTACTCGGTGCGGAAGTAAGTCTCTGCGGCCGCTTTTGCCTCGGACAGGGTCTTGCCCTGTTCGTTCACGAGGTCGTACACATAGGCCCAGTACGGGTATGCCCCGACCTTGTTTGTGCCAGCATCCAGGAACTTGTAGTAGCGGTCGAAGTAGATGGAGTCGTCTGAGACGTGGTTGAATACGCCGTCCAGGATGATGTGCATGCCGTTGGCGTAGGCGGCCTCTACCAGCTCGCGGAAGTCCTCCAGATTGCCCAGGATGGGGTCAATCTTGGTGTAGTCTGTTGTATCGTAGCGGTGGTTGGAGATGGAGGAGAAGATGGGGTTCAGGTAGATCACCGTGACGCCTAGACTCTTCAGGTAGTTCACCTTCTCGGTGATGCCCTTCAGGTCTCCGCCGTAGATCTCGTTGCTCCACTCGCTGTCACCCCAGAAGGCGCCGTAGCTCTCATACTGCGACTGAGAGAGCTGCGCTCTCTGCTCCGGGTTCTCCGGGATCGGATCCCAGGCGGGGAACTCGTAATTCACCGGGCCGCGGGCGGTGGTCTGGGCGCGGTCATTGGAGGTGTCTGCATTGAAGAAGCGGTCTGGGAAGATCTGATAGACCACGGCGTCCTTCATCCAATCCGGAGTGTGGTATCCGTTCTTGTACACCACCAGGTCATAGTCGGTTTTGTGGGCCATGTCTGTGAGGGTGCCGGTGCCGTAATAGCCGTCGTCATCGGCGTAGATCTTGACGCCGCCAGCCTGAATGATGAAGTAGTAGTCGAACTCGCCGATGCTGGAGAAGGTGGTTGTAGTGCTCCAGCGAATCTTGCCGTTGCCAGCCGCGCCGGTGTTGGTCATCGGGATGTTCCGCCCGCCCACAACCAGGGTGACCCCTGTGACGGTGGGAGCGGCATCCACAGAGAATGTGACCGGGGTGTCCGTGGGAACAGCACCGTAGGGATTTTTGTACGTGAGGTCCTTGGAGTCGTAGTAGACCTCTGTTCCGCTGTCCCACTCCACGGCATCGCTGTACCAGATGTTGTTGCCGGGGACATAGTAGAAGGTGACCTCTTTGGGCTGACTCAGTTCGAAAGATGCGAAGGGCCCTTCCGCCTTGCCGTCCACCAGGAGGGTAAGACTGTCATAGGTGCCGGGCTGAAGAGTCGTTTTGCCGGAGTAGGTGCCGGTGAGGTTGGCGTCTGTGAGGGTAAGAGACTCCGCCAGACCGGATCCAGTTACAGTGGGCTCGACGAACTTGTAGTTGACGCTGGTCACGGCGCAGTGGGAGATGTCGCTGTAGTACACGGTGACATCCATCTGCTCAGGGACGGTAACGGAGTAGTCACGGCCACCCTTTTCGCCACCGACACCGTAGTTCTCAGGCTCCCATGTGCCACCTACCGCGATCTTGAATGCGTAGGTTCCAGCGGGGACGTCTTCGAAGGTGTAGGAGTAGATCTGCCTCTCTGCATCGTACACTTCCATCTTGTTGGATGCAGGATCCCAGTTGGGGCCGGGGAAGGTACCGGGAACAGTGAAACTGCGGACTTGCTCATCCGGGAGGGCGGGGGCAGTGTCCAGAGTGAGACTGCCGCCGAAAACCACGTAGCCGCTGCGGGTTTCCTGACCATCACTGTTGTCGAAGGTGAAATCGGGTCTTGTTTGCCAGGCCCAATCGCCCTTGGAGCGGACAATGAGACCAAACGACTTCACTGGGAGCTGTACGGTGCCCTTGAGCCAGTTCTTGCCGTTGACCAGTTCCAGACCGCTGAAGGGATACGCTGCATCGACTCCGCCGCTGTACCAGATCCACATGTCTGCGGCATCGGCACTCATATGGCTGGAGTCCCAGTCGAAGAAGTAGATGTTGTAGGTGTAGAGAGTTGTGAAGATATCTGCTCTAATTTCTACGGTTTCCCCGTCATAGGTAGCTGTAAGGGTAATGTTGTCTTCGGTAAAGCCTGCAGGCACATTGAGAATACCGTTTTCAAGAGTTACACCTTCATAGGACCCCTTGAGTGCATACTCTACTGTGACCGCACTGGAGCTGCCATTCTCATCAATGTGATTAATGGTAGGGAGCGTATAGGGTTCGCCGGCCTTTACACGCAGGCCTGTTGGAGGTACAAGGCCGGGAATGACAACAATGGCATTGTCATTCTCGCCGCGCCGCGGGTTGAAAGAGTCCGTAACCCACGAATTTCCGTTTACATGGAACTTGTATTCATACTTGCCAGCGGGAACATCTGTGAGCGTGATCTCCCAGATGCCAGCCTCTTTATTTTGGACGAGCGCAGGAACCCCGTTAATGGTCCAATCTGTCCCGGGAAGATCTCCCATCAGTTCGACAGAGTTGGCGTCTCCCTTGTACCGAAGGGTGACGTTGTGGCCATCTATCTCAGGAGATTTGACCTCTGCAGGAGGATCAGGCGGGTCTACTGGATCTGGGCCTTCGGTAATTTT
>CANQII010000053.1 GCA_947623875.1 uncultured Oscillospiraceae bacterium | reverse complement strand
TCCCGGCACGGCGGACGAGGTGGCCAATGTGGCGGAGCTGCTTCTGGGGCCGGCGGGGGCATTCATCTCAGGCTCCACCTTCCTGATCGATGGCGGCGCCACTGCCAGCTACTTCTACGGTCCTCTCCAGCCGACTGTATCCTGAGGGGCAGCCGTCCATGGAAGACCGGCAAATTCTCGAGGCCCGGTACCGTGAGATGTACGACGGCATGGTCCGCAAAGACACGGCGCTGCTCGATGAGGTCCTGGACGGCACTTTTGTTCTTCTCCACATGACAGGCCTTCGCCAGTCCAAGGCGGCATTCATTCGCGCCGTGGAAGACGGAACCCTGAACTACTTCTCCGCAGACCACCGGGACATCCATACAGAGCTTCACGGGGAAACCGCCGCACTGATTGGCAAGAGCGTGGTAAGCGCTGCGGTGTTCGGTGGCGGCCGCAGTACCTGGCACCTCCAACTCCGCCTCACACTGGCCCGCAGGGAAAACGCCTGGCGGATCACCGAGGCCAGGGCATCCACTTTCTGAAGAGAAAAAGCGGAGATGCCAGACAACTCGGCAATCCCGACATTATGTGGTTGGCACGTCCTTTGCGTGGGCAGACAGCGAGGATTACCAGGATGAAGCGCAGTTTGCCCCATCGTTCTGGATCAGTGCACAAGCAAGTGCGACAAGAAAAGGTCCGCCCGTCTGGGAGCCAGATGGCTCCCAGACGGGCGGATTGCTATTACCTCAGGGAGAGGCGAGAAGCTCTGCTTCTCAATGATGTTGGGTAAGGTTACTTGACCAGCAGGCTGATGAAGTTTCTCATCATTGCGGCCACTTCTGCCCGGGTGGATGCGTTGGTGGGATTCAGAAGGCCGGCCCCATCGCCGTTGAGGATGTGGTTCGCCACAGCCCACTCCATAGCTTCCTGGGCCCAGCCGCTGACAGATTCCCCATCCTGGAAGGCAGAGAACTCGGCCTCGATGTTGCTGTTGTCCATGCCGGCATAGACGGCGTAGTGGTAAATCATAACGGCCATTTCCTGACGGGTGATAGCCCGATCCGGCTCAAATGTACCCTTCTCCGTGCCGCTAACCAGTTTGTTGGCAGATGCCCAGGCAACGGCGTCTGCATACCAGGTATCGTCTAGCACATCCGGGAAGGCATCTTCCACGCTGGTGTTCTTCATGCTCTCCAGCTTCCAGAGCACGGTGACTAACATGGCACGGCTCATGGGCACATCCGGGTCGAAGGTGTTCTCGGCAGTGCCGCTGAAGAGCTCATGGACTGCGGTGAAGTTCACAGCATCGGCATACCAGTCTTTGCTCTCTACATCCTCGAAGTGCTTGGAGTTGTCGATGACCTTCACGGTGCCCGGATGAGCGAGGATCACATAGGTCTTGCCGTCTTCCACCAGGGACTTGGGAATGACGGTCTCATTGCCGTCCTTGTCCACCAGCACAGCCACTTGACCGCCTTCCAGTTCTAGGGCAGCCTTGATGGGCACTGCGATGACGTCCTTGCCATCGGTCTGGACATCGATGGCCACGGCATCTTCTGTCTTCTCCACGGTAACGGTGAGGTCTCCGGCTTCGGCCAGGGTGGACAGAGAGTGGTTCGGGATGGTGACATGGCCCGCAGGTGTCTCTACCCGCAGCTTGGCATCGGAGTTGTCGCCCAGATCCTTCACGGTTTCGCTGGGGATGGTGACGCTGACTTCAGTGATCTTCTCGGGAACCTTGGGGGCGATCACCACGGTGCTGCTCTCGTTCTCTGCTGCCTGACGGACGATCTCCTCGCAGGTCTCGCTGTCCATCACGGCAACTGCGGCGCCACCACTTACAACAGTCTCCGCGACCACTTTGGTCTCGGTAGTCTCAGTGGTCTCTGCGGGATCGGTTGTCTGGGCAGGCGCAGGGGTCTGTGTGGGCTCTGCAGTCTGGGTAGGCGCAGGGGTCTGTGTGGGCTCAGCAGTCTGAGTAGGCGCAGGGGTCCGTGTGGGCTCAGCAGTCTGAGTAGGCGTAGTGGTCTGGACGGGAGTCTCTGTGGGCGCCACGCTGCTTCCGCGGATCGCCCGGAAGGAGACCGTGATGGTGTAATCCGCATAGTTCGTTGCGGTGACGGTGAGGACCACGGTGGCGGTGTCTCCGCTGTCGGCATTGCCGCTGGTCTCATAGTACATGGTAGAGCCGGAGGCGGTCACACTCCGCAGGATGCCATCGGGATCCGAGATGTCCACCCTGCCGCTGAGGGCGCCGCTGGGCACCAGTAGATCGGCCACGCTGCGGGAATCCTCTGTGCGAGAGCCGGCCACGATGGTCTCCGAGGCGGCTCTGTCCTCAGCTGGGGCCTTCAGGATCCGCACGGTGCCTGCGTTCTCCACGGTTTCTGCTGCCAGGACATAGTTGCTGTCGCTGAGAGTAACGGTGACGGCAAAGGGCTTCGCTGTCTCGCTGGCGTTGGGATCTGCCAGGGTGCCAGTGGCGGTGACGCTCTCCGGAGCGGGCACCAGGACCTCCTCCAGGAAGGTAACGCCAGTGACGGTGACAGCTGTGGTGCCGTCATAGACGCGATCTTGGGCGGTGGCTCCGCTGACCGTCACGGTTCTCGGGGCGATGGTGAACTTCCGTTCCGCGGTACCGGAGTAGTTACCCCAGCCGGTGATGGTGAGCACATAGTCGCCTGCATTGGTTCCGGTATTGCCCTGGACCGTATAGTCCGCCTCGGTGAGTATGAGGCCGTCTACAGCAACGGAGGCGATGGTCTGCGTCTGCTCGGTGCCGTTATAAGTCAGGGAAGAACCGCCGCTGACCGCTGCCAGGGAAATATCTCTGGGAGTGATCAGCACCGTGCAGGTGGTCGCGGTGGCACTGATGATATAGTTGCTGCTGGTGAGGGTGACCTGGACGGCAACGGTCTTCGGCTCGGCGCTGGCGTTGGGATCTGCTATGGTGCCGGTGGCAGTGTAGTCTCCCTTACCGGGCACTGCGCCGCTCTCTTGGAAGAGCAGGCCGGTGACCTCCACGGCGGTGGTGCCATCATAGGCACGGCCTGCAGCGGTGGCGCCTGTCAAGGTGACGGCCTTCTTCTGGATTGTATAGGTCGTCTGCACTTCTCCGCCGTAGTTCCCCGCGCCAGTGACGGTGAGGACGTACTCTCCGGCGTTGGTAGCCTGATTGCCGCTGACCGTATAGTTTTCTGCGGCGAGGGGAGCACCGTCCAGCACCACAGACGCCACAGTCTGGGTTTGCGCATCGCCGTTGTAGGTCAGAGAGACGCCGAGAGAGACTTCAGCACCGGCGATGGACTTCGGTGCGATGGTGACGGTCCCAGCATTCTCCAGGGTGGTCTCTGCCAGCGTGTAGTTGGGGTCGTTCAGGGCAACGGTGATCTTAAAGGACTTCGTACCAGCACTGGCATCTGTCATCACACCGGTCACCGTATAGCTTTCCGGAGCGGGAACCGGCACTTCTTCTGCGAAGATGATACCGGTGACCTCTACCGCTTCGCTGCCGTCATAGACCCGGTCCTTTGCCGTGGCGCCTGCCAGGTGGAGGGTCTTCTTGGCAATGGTGAACGGCAGCTCCACAGTGCCGGTGGTATTCCCCTTACCGGTGATGGTGAGAGTGTATTCATCGGCATCAGTTCCGGCATTGTTCGTGACCTCATAGTCCGCCGTTGCGAGCACAATGCCGTCTTTCTCCACAGAGTCGATGGTCTGGTGCTGCTCGGTGCCGTTATAGATCAGTGCGGGACCCGGCCTCACAATTGCACCGGTGATGTCCAGCGTAGAGATCTCTACGGTGCAGAGGCCACTTAGAACATCCTCTGCCAGGACGAAGTTATCGTTCGTCAGGGTCACAGTCACGGTAACAGACTGCATACCTACGCTGGCAGAAGCTGCGGCGCCGGTCGCCGACCAGTCCCCGGCCCCGGGCAGGGGACCACCGTCATTCTCGAAGGTCAGGGACGTGATGTCCACCTCGGTGCCGGCGTTATAGGTGCGGTTCTTTGCCTCAGCGTTGGTCACATGGACTGTCTTGGGCTGTACTTTGAATTCCACCTGAACGGAGTCGCCGTAGTTCCCCTGGCCAGCGACGGTGAGGAAATAGGTACCTGCATCCGTTGCAGTATTGGCACTGACTTTGTAGTCAACTTCTGCGGTGAGGGTATCGCCGCCCAGAGTCACAGACAGCACGCTCTGGGTCTGCACCTCGCCATTGTAGGTGAGCGTATCGCCCAGAGTGACTACTGCACCGGTGATGGGCTTTGGGGTGATCTTAAAGTTCGCGTTGCCGGTGTAGACTGTGTCATCGGTCTCCACCTGCACCTGGACCGTGTAGTCGCCGACCTCCGTGGGAATGGTCTCCGTGTAGTTACCGTCAGATCCTTAGTGTCCTTTACCGTCACTGTAACCGTGAGAGTGCCAGTGAATGCTTTGAACTCCGGGGTCCCATCCTCGTTCAGGTCCACTGCAGGTATTTCGACATTGACAGTTACTTCTCCGGTCACCTCAGTTGCCTTGAGGACAGTGCCTTCCAGGGAGGCATACTCAGAATTGTCCATGGAGAACGAAGGCTCAACAGTTACGCCTTCCTGCAGGGTTACCAGGGTGTTCAGATTCAACTGGTTTCCCACGCAGAGGGAAGTGTTCCGAAGGGTTGGCTTCTGATCAGCCGCCGTGATGCTCCATTCCTGCGTGACTGAGCCTGTTGTCACGGAATAATCCTTGTTGTCCGTGGTGAGGTTTGCTGTCGCCATGTACGTCCCAACATAGATCGCTTCATTGCCCGTGTACTCGGCCGTCACATGTTCAGGCAAGTTGGTAATTTGCACCGTGATGGGTTCCCCGGAGAAGGGAAAATCCGTGGTGCCCCAGTTCGGAGTCACCGTAATTTGTTTGGGTTTCACATTGAACCCGGTGATGGTCTCCGTCATCCCTTCGTAGGAAACCGTCACAGAGGTATCTCCCACATGGAAGCATTCTCCGTTGGGATAGGTGACGGTAAAGCCGGTCACGGTCTCCGTGGTGCCATCGTTGTATGTCGCTCTGACTGTAATCTCATAGGCATCTACGGTTTCCAGAGCGGTGTATTCCTTTTTTGTTGGCCCATTGACCTCGATGCTTTCAACCTTCCGCTCCACAACGGTAACCGTGAAAGTCGCAGTCTTTCCATCTGCAGTGACGGTCACCTGAATCTGACCCGCTGTCTCGAACTTCGCAGGGGAGACATCAAACTCGTCAGATCCCAGTGTTCTTTCGGAACCGTCATTGTATGTTGCTGTGACGGTAAGTTCTTCCGGATTTACAGACTGTCCCTCAACATACCGCTTTATGGTACCCGCTCCCTCGACCGTGATCGAATCTATGGCTTTCTGCACAATCGAGAACTGGTGATCGGCATGTGCGCTCTTATACTGATCCGTTCCATCTGTGGACGCCCGTACCACATATTCTCCGACTTCAGTGGGAGCAGTATCGGTAAATGTGTCCTCACCCTGGTCCGCTTGTTTGTACTTGAATGTGACCGTACCAGCTGTGGCATTCGCCGTGAATGTGACATTCGGGTCCTGCTCCCCGTCTTTGTAGAACGTATCGACAGGGTTGGTAAAGGTCACTGTGTTCTCTTTCTTCTCAACCTTCGGGAATTGCAGCGTAGCAGTTGCGGTCTTACTCTCCTCATCGGTCACCTGCACGGTCACCGTAACCGGATCAGATGCCGCTTCAAACGTACCGGTAATCACGCCATTTGTACCTAAGTTGAGCCCGGTCGGCAGGTTCTCAGGCTCAATAACACTGTAGGTAAGTGTATTATTTCTCAGGCCAATCCTCACATTGCGCACAGTCGGTTCCAGGGTAATCGAATCACCTATCACAGCAGTCTGAGGCGTGTCAGGATACTTCAATTCGAGCTCGCGCACATAATCGGTCTGAGACAGCTCCGGCCCATTGGGAAACGCAACTCCGTCTACCCACGGTGAATTATTCACAGGATGGGACTGTATGAATGTGAGATTATTACCAACATTAGTATTAGAACCCAGCAGCAGCCACTTGTCGTATTCGTTGCCGGACACCTTGCCCCCTGTACCACCTGTTGGGTCATCCCAGGTCGTATCCACAGCGTACCATTTGCCGTCCTCCATCTGGGCATAGTTCCACATGTGAGCGCCACCTGCATCCTCTATGCTGCTTTTTGCTTTACCGTCCACCAGGACACAGGGAATTTTCACTCTGTCGCAAAGGACTTTGAAGGCCCGGGCGTAGCTCTCACACACAGGACCATCCAGGCCTTCCTTTCCCTGCAGTGCATTGACGCACTCCCGCATATCCCAGGGGTTGTCCTCGGAACTCAGATCATTGGTGGTGTTGTACTCATTGTTATGGGTGAGCCAGTTATTGAAGTATGCAACCATCTCGTATCTGGTCTCATCACCTTCGAGTTCTTTCAAAATCTTATCGACGTTCTGATTCATCCCAACAATCGCCGACTTAATCGCATCTTCTGGAGAGGACGATTCTGCAAAATGCGAATTGCGCAAATCCCGCTCTCCATCATCCTTCAGGATAACTGTAAGAAAAACCGTGTATAGATCATCTGCCGTCTGTAAAGTCGACTGCATGTATCCGAGTGATTTGTTTTCCCAGAAAACTTCCGGATGATCCCGGTCAAAAGCACCGTACGCAGCATACATGGAATTCCACTCAAAGGACACAGGACCGCTGTCAAAATTATTTCTTTCTGCTCCCGAGACATTCTTACAAACAGCGGCGATAATTCCAGTGTATTTGGAAGTCGAGCCATCAGAGTAGTGTGCCGTCCGCCGGACAAAGTCACCTACCTTCGGTTCATCCGCCACTGGAATGTCCACACCATTGATGTCATAGTACTCATCATCGATAAGCCAGTCGTCCACTCCATCGTTATTGGATGCCAGCTCCAAAACCTTGTAAAACGTCTGGGCACTCTCACTGATGTTTAGCCGGTCAATCCACTTCTCATGAGCACCTGCTTTCTGATCCACGACATTATTATCCAGTGTGATCGGCATGATTCCCGGATCAGCTGTAGTCTCCAGTGTGACATCCACCACAGGATAATCCACTATTTCTGTGTCATCATCCTGCGAACCGCCTGTTTCCCCGGTCTTGCTTTCTGTGGCTTCCTCAGCGCTGTTCTGCACATCTGCGGTGTCTTCAGCAAGCACCATCGGAGACAGCGTGAACAGCATTGCGAAGGATAGCAGCAAGGCCAGCAGTCTTTTTACCATAATAAGCACTCCTCTCAAAGTATTTTCTCAAAGTTCCCACCGGACATTCTGATTTTCAGCAGAAGGTCAGAGATGATGTTCTGTCCGGGATCTGTGAACGCCGCCAAAGCATCCCTTTCTCAGGTGAATCTACCTTTGTCATCTTGTACCAGTTTCACCCGAGAAAGCGATCTGCTCCTGTTCGAAAGGTAGCAGCATTCACAGGCAAAGTCAAGGATAGCGTGTAGTCCAATATGGGAAAATCTACAAATTCTCTAATCTGCAGGCTTGAAATTGAAAACGTTGCATTCTCAAGACAAAGAGTCTGCGTTCCTGCGGAATCGCACACTCTGTCGGTTCCGTGCCGGCAGCCTCTTGCATCTCCGCAGCCAGTACGCTGGAAGTCAGGCTTAACAGCATGGCCCACGCAGAGAAGCAGGGACAAAAATGCGTTTCTTCTCTATAGAATCCCTCCATTGATCTTCCTCACAGAAGTGAATTATATGCAACTCCCCATGATTGTGAGGAAATGCAGCACAAAGAACCACTGCACCCTCATCCAACTGGAAATTCGCCACACATGCCGGATTTCACGCAAGAGAGCAAGCTATCACTGCGTGGTAAACGCTCTGACATGCTCTCTATTGCACGCAGCGTTTCTCCTCTAACCCTTGAATTTCCGTTACTGGAACGCGAGTTGTTCGGCAGCGGCTGTATCTTCCTCGCATCCCTGCCTGACAATAACCTATAGGTTATTGTCAGGCGCCCGTATTTCCATTTTTGGCATTTTATGGCTTTTTCACTGCCGGAAAAACTGTTACTTTTTTGCTAAATTTCCCTTGACGAGGCCACTTTCGGGTGATATCCTTACACCTGTCCTGCATCTGCACCGCCCTGACAAAAAAGTATACTTTTTTGTCAGGGTCTTTTGCGCTTCTGCACTCTTCCCTATCTCATCTTGGAAGTGGGATACCGCTCCATCGACACCGCCCAGAGCTATTTCAACGAGGAGCAGGTGGGCAGCGCCATCCGCAAGTCCGGCGTGGCCCGGGAGGACATCTTCCTCACCAGCAAGGTCTGGGTAGAGCACTATGGTTACGACAGCTGCCGGGCCTCTGTGGAGGAGTCCCTGCGGAAGCTGCAGACGGACTACATCGACCTGATGCTTCTGCATCAGCCCTTCTCGGACTGCTACGGCGCATACCGCGCCCTGGAGGACCTCTATCAGGAGGGCAAACTTCGGGCCATCGGCATCTTCAACTTCTACCCGGACCGGATGGTAGACATCGCCTCCTTTGCCCGGATCCGGCCCATGGTGAACCAGGTAGAGACCCATCCGCACAACCAGCAGATCGAGGCTAAGAAGTGGATGGACAAGTACGTCGTCCAAATCGAGGCCTGGGCCCCCTTCGGGGAGGGACGGGGCGGTCTCTTCCAGGACGAGACTCTGACCGCCATCGGGGCAAAGTACGGCAAAACCGCAGCCCAGGTGATGCTGCGGTGGAACATCCAGCGGGGTGTAATCGTCCTGCCCAAGTCCACCCACAGGGAGCGAATGATCGAAAACTGGAATGTCTTCGACTTCTCCCTCTCCCAGGAGGACATGGCCGCCATCGCCGCCCTGGACACCGCAACCAGCGCCTTCTTCTCTCACCAAGACCCCAACATGGTGGAGTGGTTCGTGAAGATGGTGGAGGAGCGCAAGCACAACCAGGACAGCGCCAAAGAGGAGAAGAACTGGTAGGGCGAAGACAGGTCTGCCTTGCTGTCCGATGCCATCCGCCGAACCCGTTTTATAGACAGCGGCCCGGCCCATTTCCGTAAGGGAAATGGGCCGGGCCGCTGCTGTGTTTCAATCGGCTTTGCCGTGGGCCTTGCGGTACTCCGCCGGTGTGCACTGGTGATAACTGGTGAAGGCCCGGTAGAAGCTGGGGAGGGCAGCATACCCGCAGAGCTCCGCCGCAGACGCGATATCTGCCCCATTTTTCAGAAGCAGCGCCGCCCGCTCCATCCGCAGCTTGAGGATGAGGTGGGCATAGGTGTCTCCGGTGCAGTTTTTCACGATCCGATTCAGCTGCCGCTCGCTGTACCCGAACTCCGCTGCGGTCTCCGTCTGGGTGCGGTCTGCAAAGTGGGTCTGGATGAAGCTGAAGATGGCAGAGAACTCGTGCTTCCAGAAGAAGCTGTCTGTCCGGGGAAGCCGGGCGGTCTTCTCGTATCCCCGGAAGAGCTTCAGAAAGAAGAGGCTCATCAGCAGGTTCAGGTATTGTTCGGCATAGCTCTCCGGATGCTCCCGCTCCCCGTTGATCTGGTCCAGGACGTTCTCCAGGGCGGGGTCCCCGGCGGTGTCGAACTGGAGATAAGCCGGGTACTTGCTCTGGCTCAGGGCCTGGCGGAAGAAAGTGGACATCAGGCTGTCTGCCGGCAGCTGATTCCAGAAGACGCGGTCGAAGGTGCTGGAGCGGAGGCCGTAGTAGTCCAGGACGGCGTCATCCCGATAGCATGGGCTGGCGTGGCGCACATTGGGGGCCAGAATCAGCACGTCGCCGTGGTGCAGGGGCAGCGTCTCGCTGTCCAGGTAAATCGGGCAGGTCCCGCTGCGGCAATAGTAGAGTTCAAAGTAGTCATTGGTGTGCCAGTGGGCCGGCATGTACCGGAACATTCGCCCGTACATGAGGTCCGCCCCCGCCAGGACAAAGCGGTCCTCCCTGTGTCTGGCATAGAGATCGGACAGGGATCGGGCCGTCCTGGGATCTTCGGGGCGCTGGTTCACCTGCTCCGCCAGCTCTGTGAAATTCCGGGGCGTCACCGTCTCCGGGCTGATCGTTTGAGCAGGCTCTGTCTCCGCCAGCCATGTGATGTACTCCGAGAGCTCCCTGCTGTCCACCAGCCGGTCCCACATGTCCGGGCGTTCCAGATAGTGCGCTTTGAGCCGCTGCTCCAGGACCGTGAGCGGGTATGTCTCCATAGCGGATCCCTCCATGTCCGAAAATACGAAATCCCCGTCCGGTATTGTAATTGTTTTCCTGTCCAAAATCAAGTATCCTTTCTCCCAGAGATATCGGTAATTGCGGGGATTGTCTGGGGGATTCTCCACTTTCCCCGGATGGCAGCCGGTTCGGCAGTCCGGCGGCGCGGCGGAGGAAACAAGTCCGGTTCTGAGAAACCCGGCGGGCACCTCTCCACAGGAGCCGTTCAGACCGGTTCAAAAACGGAGAGACCTGCCGCATAGCCTGCGACCACTACCACCGCTACAAAGAGGACATAGCCCTGATGCAGCAGCTGGGCCTGAAGAGCTACCGGTTCTCCGTGAGCTGGTGCCGGGTGATGCCGGAGGAGGGAAAGATCAACCCCAAGGGCCTCGCCTTCTACAAGGATCTCGTATCAGAGCTCCGGGCCAACGGCATCGAGCCGCTGGTAACTCTGTACCACTGGGACCTCCCCCAGTGGGCCCAGGACAAGGGCGGGTGGAAAAACGACAAGATCGTGGACTGGTACCTCCAGTACGCCGAGGCGGTGGTAAATGCCTTGTCCGATGAAGTGAAATACTGGATCACCTTCAACGAGCCCCAGATGTTCATCATGATGGGGTATGTCACCGGGTCTTCCGCTCCCTTCTGCCACAACGTGTTCTCCTTCCGCAAACACCATATGCGCAACTTCCTGCTGGCCCACGGCAAATGCGTCCGGATGATTCGGGAGAAGGCCAAGACCAAGCCGCAGATCGGCATCGCCATGGCCGCCTGCACCTACATCCCCCGCAGCGAGTCCGCCGCAGATCTGGCGGACGCCATGCAGAAGAGCTTTGCATCCCAGGTAGGCGAGGGCTCCAACAGCATGTACATGGACCCCATCGGGCTGGGGAAGGCCACTTCGATGCTGAAGCGTGCCCTCAGCGCAGAGGATCTGAAGGTCATATCCGAACCCATCGATTTCGTGGGGCTGAATGTATACCAGCCCTCCAATCCCATGCTGGACAAGGAGGCCTATGAGGCAGAGCACCACCGCAAAACCTCCATGGGCTGGACCGTGGACGGGCGGTGCCTCTATTGGACCGTCCGGCAGTACTGGGAGCGGTATCACATTCCCCTTCTGATCACGGAAAACGGCATGGCCGCACCGGACACTGTATCTGGAGATGGCGCCTGCCACGACCCCGAGCGGGTGCAATTCCTGGATGAGTTCCTGGGCCAGCTGCACCGGGCCGTGCAGGAGGGCATCCCGGTGCTGGGGTATCAGCACTGGAGCATCATGGACAACTTCGAGTGGTGTGAGGGGTACGGCCCCCGCTTCGGCCTCATCCATGTGGACTACAACACCCAGAAGCGGACTGTCAAGGACTCTGGCTACCACTACGCAGAGATCATCCGCACGGGAGGCGGGGCGCTGTGAGGCAGGGGGTATTTAACCCATTTCTCCCCCTGTCTGCGTACATCCCGGACGGGGAGCCCCATGTGTTCGGAGACCGGGTGTACCTCTTCGGCAGCCATGACAAAGAGTCCGGGGACACCTTCTGCATGCTGGACTACGAGATCTGGTCTGCACCGGTGGACGACCTCTCCCTCTGGACCTCCAAAGGCCCCAACTACAGCGCCCGCCAGGATCCCCTGTACAGCGAGACCATGCGCTACATGTACGCCCCAGACTGCGTGCAGGGCAAGGACGGCCGTTTCTACCTCTACTATTGCCTCTCCGGAGACAAGGGCCAGGGCGGATACTCCAACCCCATCAGCGTGGCCGTGTGCGATACCCCGGACGGCAAGTACGAATACCTGGGGACGGTCCGCAACCCAGACGGCACGCCGTTCACCCGCCTTGTGAACTTCGACCCCGCCCTTCTCAACGACAACGGCACCATCCGCCTCTACTTCGGCACGGACTACCCCTGGCTGGAGCGGATCCCCTTCCAACACATCCGGTACAAAACGCTGTCCAGAATCATGGGAAAGCCCATTGCGGACGTGGCCGCCGGCATCACTGGGGCCTATCACGTCACCCTGGCAGACGACATGCGCACCGTGACCAGCACGCCGGCGCGGATCGACAGCACCATCTCCGGCACGGCGTACCAAGACCACAAGTTCTTTGAGGGCAGCTCCATCCGGAAGATCGGGGATACATACTACTTCATCTACTCCACCGTAAACAACCACGAGCTCTGCTATGCCACCTCCACCCGGCCGGACGGCGGTTTTGTCTACGGCGGGACCATCGTGAGCAACGGAGACATCGGGTATCAGGGCAGGAAACCGAAAGACCGGCTGAACCGCACCGGCAACAACCACGGCTCCATTGAGTGCATCAACGGCCAGTGGTATGTCTTCTACCACCGCCACACCCATAACACGGACTACAGCCGCCAAGCCTGCGCCGAGCGGATTCAGATCCTCCCGGACGGCAGCATCCCCCAGGCGGAGTGTACCAGCTGCGGGCTGAACGGCGGCCCGCTCAAGGGCGGCACCTATCCCGCCGTGATCTGCTGCAACCTCACCAACGGCCGCATGTCCCACAGCTCCAATTCGGCAGGCAGGAAACCGGAGCCCTGCATCACCAACACAGGGGAGGAGCGGTATATCACAGGCATCACAGACGGCACGACCATCGCGTACAAGTATTTCTCTCTGGGCGGCAAATACCGGCTCTCCCTCACCGTACGGGGCGCCCAGGGCGTGTTTGAGACCAACTTCGGAGCGGTCCTTTCCATAGGCCGCCAAGACAAATGGACCACAGTCCAGGCAGACTTCCAGGTGCATAACGGAATCTACCCCCTTGTCTTGACCTTCCGCGGCAAGGGGAGATCAGAATTCCGTGATTTTTCGATTACAAGGAGAGAGTGAAATGGCGAGAGAGTACTTGAAAAACAGCATGTTCAACCGTCCTGAATGGCAGACCCACGTCAAGACCAACCGCATCACCACGAAGGAGCGGGTCCTGGGACACATGATCGGCCCGGGCCTGGTGTATTTCTTCTACAGCACCCTGCTGAGCCTCCGGGAATTGTTCTACATGGACGTACTGCGGATCAACGAGGTCTTCGGCAATCCCTACACCTACCTCATCATGACCACTGTGGCCACCATCATCGGCATGGGCACAGGCTTCTTCATCAACCACATGACGGAGCGCACCGTGTGCAAGGCCGGCCGGTTCCGCCCCTATGTGCTCATCGGCACCTGGACTATGGCCATCTCCGGCTTCTGCGCCTTCTGGACCCCCTTCCAGCCTGGAAGCCTGCCCCAGCTCATCTGGCTCTATGTGGCCAGCATTGCCTTCACCGCTGTTGGCGTACCCCTCTGGAACCTCCGGAGCAACGTGGTATCCGTCATCAGCCGGAACGTGCTGGAGCGGAACAACGTCACCACGATCCGCTCTGCGGTGAATGTGATGATCGCCGGCATCGTGGGCGCCCTGGGCATCGTGGGCATTCTCTATCCCAACGTCCTGCAGAAGGATCTCACCGGCACTTCCTGGTACATCACCATCGGCGTCTGCGCGGTGGTGGCCCTGGCCTTCTCCTTCATGGAGTACTTCTGGACGAGAGAGCGTGTTACCGAGGACAACCAGAAAGTGCTGGCAGACGAGTCCGGTGAGGCGGCCATCCGCGTGCCTTTCCTGCAGCAGCTGAAAAATGTGATCACAGACAAGTACTTCCTGCTCACACTGGTTGTGCTCATCGGGGTCGCCTTCTACGACAACCTTCAGGGCGGCAACGCCAGAGTGAACATGATCACCTACATCCTGGGCGGCAACGAGGAGAACAACTACCAGTTCACCTATCTCTTGGCCTCCATGCAGCCCATGGCCATCGGCGCCATCCTGATCCCCAACCTGGCCAAGCGGATCTCCTCCCGCAAGATCCTGATGGTCTCCTCCGTGATCACGGTGGTCGGCATCGTGATCTCCCTCATCAACCCGTACAACTTCATCACCGCGGTGGCCGGCGGCTTCGTGTTCGCCTGCGGCATCTTCGCCATCACCAACATGAACCAGATCTTCATGCAGCAGACCAGCGACAACATCGAGTACAAGTACGGATACCGGCCGGAGGGCACTCTGGCAGTGGGCATCATTACCACGATTCTGTACGCTGTCATGACACCGATCAACGCGGTGTACGAGACGGGACTCTCCCTCTTCGGGTATGAGGCAGGGGCTGCCACCCAGAACGCCAGCGTGAACAACTGGATCCTCTTCGCCTACTACGGCGCCTACGCCATCCTGGCCATCATCATCTTCGTGGTATGCATCTTCTTCGACATCGAGAAGAAACTGCCGGAGATCCACAAGGAGCTGCGCAACCGGGCTAAGAAGGCCGCAGAGGACCGGGGCGAGGTCTATGTCTCCCCGGAGGAGCAGGATCGGCTGGAGATCGAGGCCGCTGCGAAAGAGATGGAGGCCGCCCGCATCGCCGATCTCAAGGAGAAGTGCGCCAAGAAAGGCCTGGACTTCGAGGCGGAGAACCGCAAATACCTGGACAAGCAGGCACAGAAGGCGCAGAAGAAAGCGAAGAAGTCCAAATGAGAGCAGTTCGGCTGAAAACCAACTACCGGGAGAACCCCATTGGCATCGACGATGCCTCCCTCCGTTTCACCTGGAACTGCGAGGGCGGCGTTGCCCAGAGCGCATACCAGATCGTAACGGACCGCTGGGACAGCGGCAAGGTGGCAACCCCGGACATGTGGGCGCTCTATCCCGTCTCCCCGCAAGACCGGGAGATCGTGTCCTGGCGAATCCGCCTCTGGGACGAGAACGATGTCCCCGGAGACTGGTCTGAAGCCCGCTTTGAGATGGGTCTTTCCGCAGAGACGTGGGGAGCCCAATGGATCTCCACCGGGCGGCGGGCGAAGAAAGAGCGGCTCCCGGCGGAGTACTTCCAGCGCACCTTCCCCGCCCTGCCCAACGTGAAGCGGGCCCGGCTCTACGCCACCGCCTGCGGCTCATACACCGCAATTCTGAACGGCACCCGTCTTCCCGGTGTGCTGGCCCCAGGCACCACGGAGTACCCCAAGCGGCTGTATTACCAGACCTATGATGTCACCGGCCTGATCCGGGAGAAAAACACCCTCACCTTCACCCTCACAGACGGCTGGTACATGGGAAAGCTGGGGTACCTCAACCAGCACAATCGCTTTGGGAATCAGCGGAAGCTTCTGGCTCGGCTGGAGATCACCTACGAGGACGGCACCATCCAGGCCATTTGCACCGATGAGAGCTTCTCCTGCTCCGCAGACGGCCCCATCCGCTATGCAGACCTGAAGGACGGC
>CANQII010000052.1 GCA_947623875.1 uncultured Oscillospiraceae bacterium | reverse complement strand
AAGGACGGCTTCGTCAACCAGATCGGCACCCCCGTGGAAGTCTTCGACAAGCCCGTGAACCTGTTCGTCGCCGGCTTTATCGGCATGCCCGTCATGAACTTCTTCGACAACTGCAAGCTCCTCAAAGAGGGCGACACCTATTACGCCCAGATCCGCAACGCCAAGTTCAAGCTGGACGACTTCCAGCAGAAGGCCCTCAAGCAGAACAATCAGCAGCCCTGCGACATCGTGGCAGGCATCCGTCCGCAGCACATCTCCGTGGGCTTCGGCGACCTGGTGGCCACCATCGAGGTCAACGAGATGCTGGGCTCCGAGGTCAACCTCCACGCCCGCAGCGACAAGGACGAAGTGGTCATGGTCATCCCCACCGTGGACCTGAAGGTGGACGTGTCCATGGGTTCCAAGGTGAACTTCTCCACCCAGCCCAGACTGATCCAGATGTTCGACAAGGCCACCGGCAACAACCTGATCTGGTACGACAAGGCCTCCGCCGACGCCTGCGCCCCCGTCTGCAAGGAATACAAGTTCTAATTGGTCTGATCCCGGCTGCGGCCGGAAAAAATAAATAGCAAAGAGGGATTCCAATGGCAAAAACCAAAGCACCGGCGAAGAAGGCCAACTCCCTGCAGGACGGCAGCTTCGCCCGGAGAATGAAACAGAATGCCCCATGGCTGCTCATGGTGTTCCCGGCAGTCCTCGTGGTGTTCCTGTTCAACTACCTGCCGATCTACGGCGTGCTCATCGCATTCCAGGACTTCATGCCTGGCGATCCCATTCTGGGTCCGTACACCATTTGGGTAGGCTTCCATAACTTCACCCGGTTCTTCACCGACGTCCAGTTCTGGCCCCTGATGAAGAACACCTTCATCCTCTGCATCCTGGGCTTCATCATCGGCTTCCCGCTCCCCATCATCATCTCCCTCTGCCTGAATGCTCTCAAGAGCAGAAAGAGCGCCAAAGTGCTGCAGACCATCTTCACCGCCCCGCACTTCATCTCCCTGGTGGTTATGGTAGGTATGCTCACCCTGTTCTTCGGCCGCTACGGCCTCGTGAACAACATCATCGCCGAGTTTGGCGGTGAGCGGTACTCCTACTTCCTGGAGAATGCCGCCTTCCGTCCCATGTACATCCTCTCCAGCAACTGGCAGGACTTCGGCTGGAGCGCCATCATTTACATCGCGGCTCTGTCCAACGTAGACCCCGGCCTCCACGAGGCGGCCATCCTGGACGGTGCATCCCGTTTCCAGCGGGTGATCCATGTGGACTTCCCCGCCATCATGCCCATGGTGAGCGTGATGCTGATCATGTCCATCGGCGGACTGATGGGCGTTGGCTATGAGAAGGCCCTGCTGATGCAGACCGACGGTAACCTGCAGGTCTCCGAATTGATCGCCACCTACGTGTATAAGAAAGGTCTTACCGGCGTGCCCGATCAGGCATACGCCACCGCAATCGGCCTCTTCAACTCCATTATCAACGTAGTGCTGCTGATCATCGCCAACACTACGTCCAAGAAGTTCTCCGAGACCAGCCTCTTCTAAGGATAAGGGAGGATACGAATATGGCTAAGAAACCGCAACCCGTTCTGATGAAGAGCTCCATGGGAGACAAGGTCTTCTACTTCTTCAACTGGCTCTTCCTGGGCCTCATGGCTCTCATCATTCTCTACCCCATCTACTTCATCATCATCGCCTCCATCTCCGATCCGGACGCCGTTCTGGCCGGTGAAGTGGTGCTGTATCCCGTGAAGATCACCATGGACGGCTTCCAGAAGATTCTGGAGCGCACCGACGTGTGGACCGGCTATCTGAACACCATCATCTACACCGTGATCACCGTGATCCTGTCCCTGCTGGTTACCATCCCCGCCGGTTGGGCCCTCAGCCGCAAGACCCTCATGGGCAAGAAGCTCCTCATGATCTACTTCATCATCCCCATGTTCTTCGGCGGCGGCCTGATCCCCTTCTACAACGTGATGAACAGCCTGCATCTCTTGAACAGCATGTGGGCCGTGATTCTCCCCGCCATCCTCTCCGTGTGGAACCTCTTCATGACCAGAACCTTCTTTGAGTCCAGCATTCCGGAGGGTCTGGTGGAGGCCGCCCGCATCGACGGCGCCGGCGAGTTCCGCATCTTCACCGGACTGGTAATCCCCCTGTCCAAGGCCATCCTGGCGGTTATGGCTCTGTACTACGCCGTGGGCCAGTGGAACAGCTACTTCAACGCCATGATCTTCCTGCAGGACGAGACCCAGTACCCGCTGCAGCTGGTGCTGAAGGAGATCCTCATCGCCTCCGAGAACACCACCGGCGGCTCCGGCGAGACCATGATCGAGCAATACCGCATGGCCAACCAGATCAAGTACGTGTCCGTGATCGTGTCCAGCGCCCCGGTGATCTGCCTGTACCCCTTCGTACAGAAGTACTTCGCCCAGGGCGTGATGATCGGCTCCCTGAAGGGCTAATCCCCAGCAGCATTCCCAAGCAAGTCTCATTTCATAGAAATTTGAATTGGAAAAACATCAGGAGGTACTACACATGAAAAAGTTCCTTGCGTCCCTTGTACTGGGCGGCATGCTCCTGTCCCTGGCTGCCTGCGGCGGCGGTGGCGGCGGCAGCAGCTCCGGCGGCAACAACTCCGGCGACGGCGGCAATGGCGGCGGCGCGGCAGCCAGCGGCGTGGACCAGCTGGTCTCCGATTACGGCTATCAGTGGGCAGACCCCAACGCCCCCATTCTGAACGACGCCGGCAAGCAGGCCCTGTCCTTCACCGTCTACTCCTCCAAGAACGCATCCGCTCTGGACTACAACGACATGAAGATCATGCAGGATCTCTATGACAGCACCAACGTGTATGTGAACTGGGAGAACGTCTCCGAGTCCGTGTACGGCCAGCAGAAGAACCTGATCTTCGGCAACGCCCAGGACCGTCCTGACGCCATCTACCATGCAGGCATGAGCGCCGGCGAGATCAACAAGTACGCCCAGCGCAAAGTACTCCTGCCCATCAGCGACTATCTGGAGTACATGCCCAACTTCGCCAAGATCCTGGAAGACCGCCCGGACATCAAGGCCATGGTCACCTCCGAGGACGGCAAGATCTATGCCCTTCCCCGTGTAGAGGAGATGGGCCTGCTGCAGAACCCCAACATCCTGTTCCTGAACAAAGAGTGGGCCAAGGCCGCCATTGACGCCGGTGCCGTGAGCGGCATCACCGAGGCAGACCTGGTGGACGGCATCACCCTGAACGCCTCCCAGATGGAGAGCATGCTGTCCTACTTCCGGGACAACGACATGAACGGCAACGGCAAGACCGATGACGAGCGGCCCCTGAGCTTCGTGTACAACAACTGGCAGGGCAACCAGTGCGACCTCTACGGCATGTTCGGCCTGAACGACAACCTGGAGCACCGGGTGATCGTGGACGGCAAAGTGACCTACACCGTGACCGACGACCGCTTCAAGGATGCCACCAACTTCATCGCAGACTGGGTGACCAAGGGCCTTATCGACAAGGTGTCCTTCGAGATCTCCCAGGATAACTTCCTGGCCAACGGGAAGGGCCTTGAGACCTACGGCGCCTTCTATTGGTGGGAGAGCGAGACCGTGGTCTCCAACCCCGAGAACTACATCGTGTGCGCTCCTCTGGTTGGCCCCAACGGCGACCAGACCGTGTGCCTGTCCAACAACCCCGAGATCAGCACCGGCGAGCTGGTGTTCTTCGCAGACGTCCCCAACGTGGAAGTCCTTCTGACCTATTTCGACCGCTACTATGATCCTCTGATCTCCGCCCAGATCAACTATGGCCCCATCGGCATCGTCTATGAGGAAGAGCTGGATGAGAACGGCATGCTGGTGCAGAAGCCCCTCACCGGCGAGCTCACCTCCGACGAGCTCCGTCTGCAGAACGCCCCTCTGGGCATCATCTACCTGAACGACTACGCCTGGGAGCATGTGGTGAACATGGAGCCCCGCGCCCAGCTGCGTCTGGAGCGCCTGGAGAAGTACGTCACCCCGTATGTCCCCAGCAACGTCATCCCCACTCCCAACCTGCAGTTCACCAGCGCAGAGCAGAACACTCTGAGCTCCTATGAGAACAACCTGAACGACTACATCCGCACCAACCTGATCCGCTGGCTGATGAACGGCGGCGTGTCTGACGCAGACTGGACCTCCTTCGAGAACGACCTGAACGGCCGGACCAACCTGCCCGCCATCCAGGAAGTGTACCAGGCCGCCTATGACCGGTATGCCGGCACCAACTGATCCAGAGCGGATCTAGAGAAACCTATCCCTCAGGGCGTCCTCCCTGAACAAGGCGGGGGCTCCATCCGTGGGGCCCCCGCCGCATAAAACTGAATGAAATAGGAGCGAGCAAACATGCTGAAACTGCGTAAAGTAGCTGCTATCCTTCTCAGCGCCGCCATGCTGCTCTCCACCGCCGCCTGCGGCGGTGGCGGCGAGAGCGGCGGCAATACCGGCGACAACGGCGGCAACAGCGGCGGCAATAACGCCAATACCGGGGACAACACCGCCCCTGTGATCAGCGGCGTGATGGATTCCGCCGTCCAGGCCGGCAACGAGTTTGACGCCATGGCCGGCGTCACCGCCAACGATGCAGAGGAAGGCGACGTCACTGCAAAGATCACCATCACCTCCGTCCCGGAGCTGACCTTCTCCAACGGCAAGGTTACCCCGGCTGATCCCGGCAGCTATGAGCTGACCTACTCCGTGGTGGACAAGGGCGGCCTGGAGGGCAATGCCTATGCCACCCTCACCGTGACCAAGGCCACTGCTGATGCAGTGGAGCTGTTCAACCTGGACTTCACCCAGCCCGGCGATGTGGATGACCACGGCTGGGCCGCCCACATCGCAGACGGCGTGGCCGCCACCGGCGAGCACAAGATGGGCGCCTTCGTCTTTGACATCACCGATCCCGGCGCCGGCGATGGCGACATCCAGCTCATCAAGTCCGGCATGGAGATCAAGGCCGCAGACTACAGAGTAAAGGTTTGGGCCAAGTCCACCGCCCCCACCTATGCCCATCTCCTGGCCCGCAATGAGCAGGCAGAGGAGTGGGAGACCTTCGGCGGCACCTACAACGCCCCCATCGGCACCGAGATCGCCCCCATTGAGCTCACCTTCACCGCACCCGCGGAGGGCAGCGTGGAGCTGATCCTCAACCTGGGCAAGATCACTCCCAACCCGGACAACCCGGCAGACACCACCCCGGAGAACTTCACCGTTACCATCGACAAGATCGAGATCTATGAGATCAGCGGCGAAGAGCACGAGGTGCAGGTGTATGCCAACGACTTCTCCACCATGAGCATTGACGCTGTGAGCCTCTCCGCCGGCGACGGCGCCAACGGCTCCGGCACCTGCGCCGGGGACGGCAAGGGCGTCTTCCAAATCGACAACTATCCCACCTCCGGCGGCATCTGGAGCATCAAGGCCGACATGACCCTGGGCGGCAACACCATCGAGAGCGGCACCAAGTACTACTACCGCTTCACTGTGGTGTCTGAGCAGGATCAGACCGGCGAGCTGCTGGTGGAGAGCCTGAGCCAGAACGACGCAGCCCGGGCAGACTTCTACAGCCTGAACCTCACCGCTGGAGAAGAGATCACCATCACCCACAGCTTCACCGCCGGCGCCTCTGTCTCCGACCCCGTGGTTCGCATGCAGATCGGCAACCCCAGCGCAGGCGTTACCTCCAACACCATCACCGTGACGAATCTTGAGTTCGGCACCATGGAAGGCGACCTGGAGACCGTGAAGACCATCGATAGCTTCGCCGCCCCCTACACCGGAGACAGCTATAAGTGGGGCGTGTACAACGGCACCGATGAGGACAATGAGCGGGGCGTTGGCACCATCTGGACCCAGGACGGCGTGCTCTCCTATCGCATCGACCAGGGCGGCGCCACAGACTGGCACAATAAGCTCTACATGAACATGACCCTTCCCGCAGACAGCTACTTCACCGTGGAGATCACCGCCAAGGCCTCCCAGCCGGTGTCCTGCAGCTTCTTCCTGAATCCCTCCGGCAGCTGGGATCCGCGGCTCTCTGAGGGCATCGACTTCACCACCGAGGAGCAGACCTTCACCTTTACCACCACCGATACCCTGATCATGGACATGGACTTTGAGATGCTGTTCCAGTTTGGTTCTGCAGATCTGGCGTCCATGGGCGAGGTAACCATCGACTTCAGCAACATCACGATCTGGCAGAACAGCGTGGTGTAATACCGCAAAACACTGGGGACGTACAGAGGGGATGATCGCACATCCCCTCTGTGCGTATCCGGAGAATGTGAGAAAATGGAGGCCCACATGAGAAGAAAGACGATTCAAGCCGCGATAGCAGCCGTTCTGTCTCTCGGCATCCTTCTGAGCGGCTGCTCCACCACGGAGTACACGGTGCGCTTCAACAGCAACCTGGACAGCGGCGAGTTCAGTAATGAGGATGTAACCGTGAAGTCCGGGAAGACCATCGATGATGTTGCGGAACCCACCCGGGAGGGCTATACCTTCGCCGGCTGGTATCAGGACGCCGGACTCACCATGCCGTGGGACGCCTCTGCGGACAAAGTGGAGGGTGACCTGACCCTGTATGCCGCATGGGACAAGGACACCGGGGACAGCATCACGGACCCCGGCAACGACAAGGACTTTTCAGACCTGCGCACCCCCGGCAGCCAGGAGGAGGCCTATGAGTACAAGACCTTCTTCCGCCCGGCGGTGGACGGCAGCAGCCAGCCCTACGTGGGGGACACCATGCCCTTCTATGAGGACGGCACGTACTACATCTACTACCTGAAAGAGGCCGGAGACTCATACAACCACTCCGTGTACCTCACCACCACCACAGACTTCGTAACCTATACGGAGGTGGATGACGTGGTGCTGGAGGCCAACCGCTCCGGCGGACAGGACAGCTGGATCGGCACCGGCTCTGTGGTGAAAGTGGGAGACAAGTACCTGTTCTTCTACACCGGCCACGGGGATGGTTCCATCCTGGAGTACGCCGAGAAGGTGATGGTTGCCATCGGCGACACCCCCACATCTTTTGAGAAGAAGGAGGGCTGGGAGATCACCCCGGACGCCAGCCTGGGCCAGAAGAACGACTTCCGGGATCCCCAGGGCTATGTGGACCCGGAGACCGGCAACATCATCCTCACCATCACCGCATCCCAGGACGGCACCGCCCGGATCCTGAAGTACACCCTGAGCCCGGACCTGGAGAACGTCCACTATGACGGCATCATCTTCACGAATCCCGTGGGAGACTTCTGGAACCTGGAGTGCAGCGACACCTTCTGCATCAACGGCAAGTACTACATCACCTACTCCGCCCAGGACGACACCCTGTGGTATGCCTCCTCGGACACCCCGTACGGACCGTACGGCGATCCCGTCCGTCTGGACGCCAAGCTGTTCTATGCGGCAAAACACGTAGAGGACGGCTCCAACTACTACATGGTGGGCTGGGCGAGACGGTCTGAATCCGCCTCCTCCACCCAGGATGTGTCCGGCTGGGCCGGCAACCTGGCGGTGCAGAAGCTGATCCAGAACGAGGATGGCACTTTGGCGCTGGCCCCTGTGGACAGCGTAGTGGCAAGCTTCACCAATCGCCGGGCTCTTCCCATTGAGAGCACCCACGTCTCCGTAGAGTCCGGCTCCATCTACGCCTATGAGGACGCCTTCACCTGCTATGAGCGCTTCCTGCTCACCGGCGAGTTCCGCTTCACCGGCACCGGCAGCTTTGGCCTGAGCTTCGACTACAACGGCCGCAACGACAAGAACAAGCTGATCTCCATCAGCCCGGCTAATGGCACCCTGAGCCTGCTCTTCAACGAGGGCAACACCGCCATCACCGAGACGGCAGTGAATCTGGAGGCGGGGAAGACCTACTCCTTCACCTATATCCAGGAGGGCTCTGTGGGCATCTTCTACATCGATGGCCTGGCGGCCCTCACGGTCCGCCTCTACGGCGCCAGCGGCAAGACCATCAAGGTCTTCGCCGAGGGCAACACCGTGCTCTTCAGCTCACTGAGAGAGTACACCTGAACCAATACCGGCAGACCTTTTCCGGGACCGTGACCGGCCCCGGAAAAGGCCTTGCCCTATCAGAAATGGGGACAAACTGGCATGAAAAAGTTTCTCGACATGGATAGCCCGCTGATGCGGTTTCTGGTGCACGTCACGGACATCATCTGCCTCAGCATTCTCTGGTTTATCAGCTCCGTCCCCATTGTGACCATGGGTGTGGCCTCAGCGGCCATGTACACCACCATGTTCCGCTATATCCGGAAAAATGAGGGGTACCTCTGGAAGACCTACTGGGACGCTATGAGGGACAACCTGAAGCGCTCCATCCTGGCCTGGCTGCCGGTGCTGGTTCTCTTTGTGCTGCTCATTCTGGATATCGGCGTATTTCGGGGCATGTGGGTGCGGAAGGAGGCCTTGGGCTTCCTCTACTACGTGGTCCTGATCCTGTTCTTTGTGGCTGCCGCCTGGGCGGCGTATCTCTCCGCCTACTGTGCCAAGTTCAACGGCAGCGTAAAAGAGGTGCTGCGCATCAGCGCCACCCTGATGCTGTACCACCCGGGGAAGACCCTGAAGGTGGTGCTCATCCTGATCGCCTGCACAGCCCTCATCCTGACAATCCCCTTGTTGCTTCCCATTGCCCCCGCAGCCATCTGTTGGCTCACCAGCATTCCCCTGGAAGAGGTGTTTCATATGCATATGACACCGGAGGATCTGGCGGCGGATACCGGGACAGACAACGCAGGCAAAAGCGAAACGGAGGAAGAACTATGATTAGCCCGATGCTGCAAAAGGCCCGGGACTTTGAAGCGCACTATGCCCCCTTTATTCCCCCTGAACACAGGCCGGCGTTTCACCTGACGCCCACCATCGGCTGGATGAACGATCCCAACGGCTTCTCCATATATAAGGGAGAATATCATCTCTTCTATCAGTACTACCCCTATGCCACCGAGTGGAACGACATGCACTGGGGCCACGTCAAGACGAAGGACTTCCTCCACTGGGAGCGCCTTCCCGCCGCCATGGCCCCGGACCAGCCCTACGACAAAAACGGTGTCTTCTCCGGCAGTGCCATTGAACTGCCGGACGGCAGACAGCTGCTGGTATACACCGCTGTCCGCCAGATCCGGGAGGTGGACGGCGAGCTTCACGACTGCCAGACCCAGTGCATCGCCATCGGAGACGGCGTGGACTACGAGAAGTGGCCCAACAACCCGGTGCTGGAGGAGAAAGACCTGCCGCCGGGGGGCAGTCCCATCGACTTCCGGGACCCGAAGATCTGGCGGGAGCCGGACGGCACCTATCGGCTGGTGGCAGGCAACCGCACCCCGGACGGCAGCGGCGCCATCCTCCTCTATGAGAGCAAAAACGGCACAGACTGGTCTTACGTTGGCACCGTCGACGCCTCCCGGAATCTCTACGGCATGATGTGGGAGTGCCCGGACTTCTTCCCCCTGGACGGCAAACAGGTCCTGCTGGTGAGTCCCCAGGAGATGAGCCCCATCGGCCTGGAGTTTCACGCAGGCCACGGCAACGTGTGCATCGTGGGCCACTACGACAAGGAGAAGAACATCTTCGTCCGGGAGCGGATCCAGGCCATAGACTACGGCATCGACTTCTACGCCGCCCAGACCCTGGAGGCTGCAGACGGACGGCGGATCATGATCGGCTGGATGCAGAACTGGAACACCCTCAGCGTAAAGCCCCGGAACGCCCGCTGGTTCGGCCAGATGTCCCTGCCCAGAGAGCTCACCCTGGACAAAGACGGCAGACTGATTCAGACTCCCGTCCGGGAGATCGAACTGTATCGGCGCAACCCCGTGGTGTACCAGAACGTGCTGCTCAGCGGGGAGATCAGCCTGGTTGGGGTCTACGGCCGCATGATCGACATGACCGTTAAAATCCGTCCGGTGAGCCCCAGCTCCTATAGCTGTTTCCGGCTGCACCTGGCCCGGGACGGCCAGTTTGAGACCACCCTCCGGTATAAGCCGGATACCAGCATTCTGAAGATGGACCGCACCCGCAGCGGCAGCAACGCGGACACCGTCCACACCCGCAGCATCCTCATCAAGCCCAGAGAGGATGGAGCGCTGAAACTGCGGCTCATCATGGACCGCAACAGCATCGAGGTCTTCGTAAACGACGGTGAGGTGGCGGCCTCTGTGGCCATCTTCACCCGCCAGGACGCCGTGGGCATCGGCTTTGAGGCCACCGGCTCCGTGATGATGGATGTAGAGAAGTACGACATTGTGATGGACTGAGAGCACAATCCTCCTCTGTCTCTCTCAGCCCCAGACAATTGAAGCACCCGGAAAAGCTGTGGTCTCCCGTGAGATCACAGCATTTTCCGCACAAAAAGAGGGCACCGGTCCTCCATCTTGCCCCATAGGCGGGACTCCCTCCAAGGACTGGCTCTCGGAGCCGGAGGGCAGAGGGGAAGCAGCTCTGTCCTGATACAAGCCCCGCAAAAGACCAGCAGCGCCGGGCTGGGCCCGGCGCTGCTGGTTGGAAAGAAGACAGTGTGTAGATTGCTCTCTCTGAAAAGTCTTGCGGGAATCAGGCCGCCTGGTCCTCCCAGGTGTTGATGGCCTCCCGGAGGGCCACATGGAAGCTGCTGGCGCCGCCTTCGGAGTACACGGCCACGCCGTTGTTGGTCTCCTGGTTGGGATAGATCTGGGCCGCACAGGCAGCGGTGTATCCGCCGGAGAAGGCCTCTACTGAGGTGGTGTCCACGTAGATGTGCAGGGTGACGGCACCGTCGTTGCCGGGCTCCGCCACCACCTGGCTGAACCGGACGGAGGTAGAGAAGCCGCCCAGGGTGCTGCGGTCCACTTCCATGGTGTCTGAAGTGAAGTCATAGGAGATGGAGACGCCCTTCTCACCGTCGGTGCGCACCCACACGCCGGCCTTGGTGGTGCCGGCATCCGGGGTGATGGTGACGTCCATCCGGTATGCCTTGCCGGTGTACTCCAGCGGCACGGTCTCGCCGGCACCGGCGGAGACGATGGTGTCCAGACCGGGGTTGGTCTCCGGGAAGGCCGCGTCGTACTCCTCTGCAGGCACCTGCTTCAGCACCAGGTTGCCGTTCTCATCCCGGACCAGAGACTCTACCAGGTTCAGGTTGTACACGCCGTTGAACCGGGTGTTGCCGCTGAGGTCGTCCACGCGGTTGCAGTAGTCCCAGGAGTTCATCCAGTTGAGCTCGATGACCCGGTCCTGGGTGTCCTCGTTGAAGGAGTTGCCGAGGTAGTACGTCATGGCGGCATAGGAGTCGTTGCCGAAGTTCATGGGCAGCACCTCACCGCTGGCCACGAATTCCCACTTGCCGCTGTCGTTGTTGAAGTCTCCCACCTGATAGCGGCGGCCGCCGTAGCTCAGCACCCAGCCGTATCCGTCTTCACCCTCAATGGGTAGGCGCACCAGATCGGGGCACTCGGTCTCTACCCGCAGGCCTGCGGTGTTCTCACCCTCGCCGGGGTTGCCGCTGTATGTGGACTCCAGATTCCAGTGGATCAGGTCCGTGCTGGAGTAGATCCGGAGGAGACCGCCGGCGATCACCATGAAGTACTGATCTTGATACTGGAAGACCTTGGGATCCCGGAAGGCCTGATCCAGGAGGGGATCGTCCCGGTAATCGATGAGGACGTCATCGCCGTTGCGGGTGCCATCTGCATCGGTGCCGTGGTAGTAGGACCAGTTCTCACCGTCCTCGCTGTATGCGGCGATGATCCGCTGGCCGTTGCCGTTGGCGGTGATGTACAGGATCACGCCGGTGTCGCCGGAGAAGAGACCGGAGACGTTGTCCGGATCCGCCACGGCGCAGCCGGAGAACATGGTGCCGTACTCATTGGGGTAGAAGGTGATGCCTTTCTCCTCCCAGTGGACGAGATCCTGGCTCACGGCGTGGACCCAGTGCATCGGGCCCCAATCCGTGCCGCCGGGATAGGCCTGGAAGAAGAAATGCCAGGTGTCCCCGATCTTGATAAGGCCGTTGGGGTCGTTAGCCCAGCCCTCTTTCACGGAGTAGTGGTAGAGGTTGCGGGTTGGCTCGGCGTAGTAAGGCTCCTCGCCCCGGCGGATGATGTTCAGCCGATAGGAGAGCATGTTCTGGCCGCCGTTCTGGGTGAGAATCTGGAAGCTGTTCTGGCCGGGGTTCAGCGTTACGGGGCCGGTTACCGGGCTGCCGGCGGCGTCCAGAACCACGGTGTCTGTGCCGGCAGTGGCCTCGGGGGCGATGGTGAGGGAGTCGCAATCGGCGGAGACGTACTCCTGGGTCACAAACCAGCCGTTGGTGTAGGTGAGGTCATTGGGCTCCACGCTGCCGTTGGCCGGAGTAAGGGTGAGACCGGTGAGCACAGGGGCCTCGCCCTCGCCGTACACGGTGCTCTGCACGTTGGAGTAGGTCACCTTGCCGGCGGCGCCGTAGAGACCGAGCTTGCCGCTCATGAGAGCATCGCCCTGGCCGATGTCGTTTACCATCGTGTAGTCTCCGGTGCTGCAGATGAGCACGTCATCCACATAGAAGGCGATGTGGGTGTCCAACATCACCACCTGCAGGTGATAGGTGTTGGAGGTGGATTCCTCCTGCATGCCCACTTCCTTGCCCAGGGTGAACTGGAGGCCGTTCTCGATCTTGTTCAGGTCTCCGGCCTTGGTCATGGCAGAGAAGCTGGCGATATAGCAGTTGGAGGAGTCATCGCTGGACTGGAAGATCAGGGCTGCCAGGCCGTACTCGGGATCGTCAAAGGTAACGTCTGCGCTGTACACGAAGTCCTGATCCTTCATAACAGTGTCGCTGAGGAAGAAGCTCTCGCCGCCCTCGCCGTCATAGGTGTAGGCGCCGTCTGCCTCGGTCCAGTGATCGGGCAGAGTGGCCTCGGCGGGGGGATTGGTCTCGTTGGAAGGTGCCTCGGTGTTGGTGCCGGCATCGGTGCTGCTGCCCTCGCTGTTGTTACAGCCGGGGAGCAGACATACCAGAAGCATGGCGGCGAGCACCAAAGCGATGATCCGCTTCAATTTCATGATATCTCCTCCTACTTGGATTTGCTGTGCTGCACATCTGCTTCCTTATATATAAGGAAGGGGTGCTGCTCTCGCAGGTACTATATGGGGTCCAGGAGGGTGTGTCAAAGAAATTCTGCAAAGACGCTGGAACTTGTGCATTTGCACATTTTTTTACCGCATATTTGTGCATTTTCGGGGCCGGTGGAGATTGGAAAAAGCCGGAACCTTTGCGTGCAATCGGAAGGATGAATGGGTATGAAAAACGCCGTTACCGTACAGGATATCGCCAATGCGCTGGGGGTGTCCCGCAACACGGTGTCCAAGGCGCTGAACGGGAAATATGTGCCGGAGAAGACCAGAACGGCGGTGATCAATGCCGCCGTGGAGATGGGGTATCGGGGATACGGCCTGGCCTCTGCTGCCGCCGCACCTGCCGCCAACGGACCCAAGCGGTTTGTGATCTGCTCCTCCTGCCACCTTATCAACATCAACTACTATGTGGCGGTGCTTCGGGGGATGGAGGAGAGCCTGGACCACCGGGGCATCGACCTCGTGCAGTTCTGCGTCTCCAGCCCGGACTCCTTCCAGCAGTTCAAGCTCTTCCTCTCCCGGAATCAGGTGGACGGGATCGTCTATGTGGAGTTCTTCACCCCGGAGTACATCCAGGAGCTGCTGCGCTTCAAGTTCCCCGTGATCTTCCTGGACTTTCCCGTCACGGACAGGGAGATCCCCGGCAGCTACGACATCGTGCTGCCGGAGAGCCGGGAGGCGGTGCAGCGGTTCTGTACCAAACTGATCCGGGAGCAGGGGTGCAAGACCTTCGGCTTTGTGGGGGAGCCCACCCACTGCCGCTCCTTCTACGAGCGGTTCTCCGGCATGCGGGAGGCCCTCTTCCAGGCGGGTCTGCCCCTGGACTTGCAGTACTGCATCACCGACGCCGTCCCCTTTGGCCCGGAGGCATTACAGCGGGAGATTGAGCGCTTTCCCCAGCTGCCGGACTGCTTTGTGGCCGCCAATGACACCATCGCCATCGGCCTGCTGCTGGCCTTTCAGGCGATGGGGATCTCGGTGCCCGGCCAGGTGAAAGTTCTTGGCTTTGACAACATCGTGGAGTCCAAGCGCTGCTCGCCCCTGCTCTCCACCATCCATGTGAACAAGAATCAGCTGGGCAAGCGGATCATCAACCTACTTCTGAACCGGAATGCAGATCCCATGCGAGCCAATGAGATCATCTATGTGGCCTCTACCCCCATTGCACGGGAGAGCACTGGCTGATCTGGAAGGAATTCAACAAGAAAGAAATCTTCTTGGTCATTTTGATACAATTTAATCATTACCACTTCCGCAAATGTCTGGATAGTAAGTTGTCTAGCAGGAGAAATGGCCCTTCAACTTATGTACAGTCCAAAGAAAACAGTTCAATGGTGGCTGAAAGCAATATGAGCCGTAATACGGTCGCCGCTGAGCAATAATTGATTGCCGGTACCAAAAAATGAAGAATTTGCGTATGCTATTGATGCTTATACAAAGGAAAAACCGCGAGCAAGTCACCTTGTCTCGCGGTTATTATTTACCTGGGTATGTAGTTCGTATTATGCATGAAACGAGGCTGCCGAAGGTGATTGCCCAGTTTCAGGGGGAACCAACCGAGGACGATCACCCCAATCTTCAGGGTAGACCAACCTGTTTAATTGAATTTTCGATGCCCTGTATATGAGGTTTTCGTATTTAGAGCTTTCCACACGTTTTACGTATGTTGCAATAATTCTATGTGCTTCATGCACTTCTTTCCTAATGTCACCCTCAAGCAGAGTGTTTGGGAGATAAAACCATTTCCAACGGGATCGATAAACCCAAACGCCCATTTAACGCCACCAACCAATACATCAGTATAGAGGTACGGCTGCTGACTGCTGACTGCTGAAATTTCCTAACATACTTGCAGATAAGTTCTGCTTTGATAGCGCTGACGTAAGAATATTCAACTTCTGTTGGGTTGTACCATCCTTGCGGATCCTAATATCCTCTTCACGCAATCGAGCATCGATACAGAAGTTATAAAAATCCAGGCCAGTCCAATCTTCGTGTGTGCATATTAAACCGGTGAGATGCATATAGCTGCTTGCCGGAAAAACAACCTCAAGAGATTCTACTTTCATATGCTTATTGGTAGCAACAAAAAGAAATTTGTTGCTGACAAAATTATTCTTATATAACCGCGAACCATTAACTGCGATAGCCACGGCTTCTTTCTTTGAGTAATTCTTTAATACCATTGCTTTTCGTGACCTCTGCATAAGCATCATTAAACTTTAAAGGGAGACTACAACACCGTGGTGCTGTGCGTCTCCCTTAGTGACTGATTTTATCGTTGTCCGCCAACCCTCCAGCCCTTACGTCTGGATTCAATATCAGGTTTTATCGTTGCCTGCCAACCCTCCAGCCCTTATGTCTGGACTCAATATCGGATTCAGGTGTCAGCCACACCAGTGGAATGCCGTCCACTTTCCGCTATCATTATAATCGACAATGAGCTAAATTGCAACTGCTTTTAAGAAAAAATTG
>CANQII010000051.1 GCA_947623875.1 uncultured Oscillospiraceae bacterium | reverse complement strand
GGATAAAAGGATCACTTGTAAGCTTGCGAATGAATCTCATATTAGACACCTCCCGATTCATCATCCCTGCATCATACTGCAGGGTTCAGACACGATCTTCTGGTTCTGGACCGTTGTCCAACAGCATCTCTTCCCAGGATTCGGTGGTATCGCTCTCCGGCGTGCCGCGCCCAAAGGAGAACAGGTCCCCTGTCCAACGGAGTCTGGCCCCGAACACGTCTACACCGATCATCTGCCCTGAAATCACCGCTGCAGCCATGCAGGCCGCTGCGATAACAGCAGCCACTACGGTGCGCCACACGCGATGGGTACGAGATACCCGCTTTCTCGGTACCGGCTCCGGCACCTCCGCCGAGAGATCCGGGCTATACTGCAGAGAAGCGCCTTCTCCCAGAACCTCTTCCTCCGCCATAGGGAGATACAGGGCTTGGAACGTCTCCCACTGCTCCTCTACATCGGGAAAGAATGCGGAAGAGTCCGCCTCCCGGGACAGGATCTCCTGCTCCAGTGCCTCCGCATAGGCATTGTCATCAGATGCTTGGGCCAATTGATCCAGCAGTTCCTCCAGAGAGAGCTTGCTGAGATCTCTGGATTCCCCTCTCAATCTCTGATCTTGTCTCTCCATATGCTCCCTCCTGCACGTCTGCAAACACTCGTGCTTTCCATTTTCGGGCACTGTTCTTCGGCGATTCATGCAATTTCCGCCCCTACGGTTTGTACAGTTCGCCAAGGGCCCTCTGTAGCTTATCCCGAATCCTCTCAAACCGCTTATAGCAGGTAGCCAGTTGGATCCCCTGCTGCGCCGCCTCCTCCGGGAACGTTGTCTTCCCTTTGGCAATCCGCAGGAAGAAGTCCAGTTCCGATTCTGATACCGCTTCTTTGCACATCTCCACAACTTCAAAGTCTGTGCTGTCCAGTTTGGCGGGCTCTACGCCAGGGACCAGGTCTGCCAGGGATGTGAACAGCGCTGCCGTTCGGCGCCGCTCCTCCAGGAAGTGCAGGGCCCGGTGCCTCACGGTGCTCTTCAGCCAGCGGAGAGGGTCCTCGCTGTGTCGCAGATCCTCGATCTTTCGGCAGGCCACCACAAAGCCCTCCTGTACCGCCGCCTCCGCAGATAGTCTGTCTCGGAGAATGGCATAGGCCAGGACGTAGAGGGCGCGATAGTGGGTGCGGTACAGCTGCTCGATGTATGCGCTGTTCTCGGCATCCATGTCCATCGCCCCCTCGTTTTCTGTCTTCATCGGCCTCTCTATCATACTAATCCCGCGGGCAAGCCCGTTCTAGACAGCCTCCCCCAATCTTTTTGAACTTCGGCAGATCAGACAAAAACAGCACCTGCGGTTTGTGGAATACGCCCACAACCCCAGGTGCTGTTCGCTTTCTTCAGACTGTCTTCATAGGTACCCCAGGTGTCTCCCGCGGTTTATCGCTGCTGCCAGTGAGACGTGAAAGAACGCCGCAAGTGCGGTGACGTCCACACTATCTCCGTGCGTGTACTCCTCGATGGCCTCTCCGTACTGCTCTCTGGGCATCAGGAGTGCTGCCGCAAACGCATTTGCCTGATACTCTGCCGCGGAAGAACAGAACCGACTGTATGCCGATCCGTCCTGTCTTTCCCACAGTTCCCAGTCTGTGCGGAAACCCATGTGCAGGAAAAGATGCCCCAACGCATGCGCGACTGTGAACGTCCGCCGGATCTGCGGCTGGCTGGAGGAGACGGCAATGCAAAAGCCAAATAGTCCCTCCTTTCTGGCGGCCCCATCGGAAAACATGTCCAGGTTCGGGTCTTCCTCAACGCTTCCGCCGATGCACTGTACGACGTTGTCTATGTCGTGGATGGGGATGGAGATGTCGTATGCCAAGATCACTTTCTCCGCCAGATCGTCGATATATTGTTTTGTCTGCGAATCCATTTTCGCCCCTCCCTTCCCCTGCCCCGAGACATCTCCCTCACAGGTATCCCAGGAGTCTCCCGCGGTTAATGGCTGCTGCCGGTGAGACATGCAGGCACTTGGCAACCTCGGTCATATCCACGCTGTCCCCGTGTGTGTGCTTCTCAATTGCCCCGCCGAGCTGGTCTCTGGGCATCAGGAGAGCCGCGGCAAACTCGCTCGCCTGGTCCTCCTGCATGGACACGCCAAACGGCATATACACCGCATCGTCCATCTCCATCCACCGCTTCCAATTGGTTCGGTAGCCCATGTGCAGGAAGAGATGGCCCAGTTCGTGGGCAATCGTGAACGTCCGCCTGCGTGGGGACAGGTATGTAGCAACTTCGATGCAGAAGCTCGCCGCCCCGTCTTTCCGAACACGACCGTCGTATAAGATGTCCAGATCGGCCTTTTCCTCCACTTTCCCACCGATGCGCTGTACGACGCCGTCTATATCGAGGATCGGGATGGAGATGTCGTACTCCAGGATCACCTGATCCGCCAGATCATTGATATACTGAAACGTAACAGCGTTCATCTTCATGCCCTCCTGCAAAGACCGCTGAGATCGATAGCCGCGCCACCGCCCTCAGAGGTACCCCAAGACCCTCCCGCGGTTGACCGCTGCTGCTGGTGAAACATTCAAATATTGAGCGACTTTGGTCATATCCACCCTATCCCCGCAGATGAATTTCTCAAGTGCTTCGGCAAATTGATCTCGGGGCATCAATAACGCTGCAGCAAACTCGCTTGCTTGATCCTCCTGGGCAGATGTGCCAAATCGTCTGTACACAGATTCGTCCTGCTTTTTCCAGCATTCCCAATCTGTTTGATAGCCCATGTGCAAAAAGAGATGCCCTAATTCATGAGCGATTGTGGAAGTCCGTCCAAAGGAGGACAAATAGGGCGATACCGCTATGGAAAAACTCGCTACTCCATCTTTCTTAATCGTCCCATCGCACAAGATATCCATATCGTCCTTTTCCTCAACTTTCCCTCCGATACGCTGTACGATGCTGTCTATGTCGATGATCGGGATGGAGATGTCGTACTCCAGGATCACCTGATCCGCTAGGTCGTTGATATACTGAAATGTTGCGGCGTTCATCTTCATCACCTCCTGCACAGACCGCTGAGACCGATAGCCGAGCCATCGCCATCACAGATACCCCAAAGCTCTCCCGCGATGAACCACTGCGGCCGGGGAGACATTCAGGCACTTCGCCGCCCCAACCACATCGACACAGTCCCGGCAGGTGTACTTCTCAATCACTTCGCCGAATGGATCTCTGGGCATCAGGAGTGCTGCTGCGAATTCGGTGGCCTGGTTCTCCAAAGCCGATGTGCCAGACCGCTTATATGCCGCCCATCCTTGCTCTTGCCACCGCACCCAATTGGAGCGGTAGCCCATGTGCAGAAAGAGTCGGCCCAACTCATGGGCTATCACAAACGTCCGTCTAAGAGGAGACAACTGCGGTGAGACCTCTATGCAGAAACTCGCCGCCCCGTCTTTCCGAATGAGCCCGTCATACAAGATGTCCAGATCGGCCTTTTCCTCCACTTTCCCGCCGATGCGCTGTACGATGCTGTCTATGTCGAGGATCGGGATGGAAATGTCGTACTCCAGGATCACCTGATCCGCCAAATCATTGATGTACTGAAACGTAGCTTCTTTCATCTTGAACCCTCTTTCCTGCATCGCACCGCGCTCCCGGTCCCTTCCTTTAAGTACATTTAATTCATATCAAACAACACCATTTTATCACGTTTGGCAGCTGCGTGTCAACATCTTTTTGTGTTTGTGTACATTCCTCGTTTCGTCTTGCATTATTTCATAAAATCCCCTTCCTCCGCCATTTGTATCTTCTGACGCACAATCCGCCTGGAACTGGCCCCTATCCGATCCGAAAAGTAAAAAATCTTTGAACTTCAGGTTCTTTCAGATTCTTTTCAGTTTCACCCCATATACTGAGCCCACCTTGGGAGAAGGAGACCTTTCTATGCCTTTCCAGACCGTTTTCAAACGCTATGAGCTGAAGTACCTGCTCACTGGAGACCAGAAGCAGGCCGTGATCGAGGCCATGGCCCCCTATATGAAGTTGGACCAGTACGGCAGAACCACGATCCGCAACATCTACCTGGACACAGACACCTATCGTCTGGTCCGGCACTCCATCGAGAGTCCCGTGTACAAGGAGAAGCTCCGGATCCGCAGCTACTCCCTGGCCACAGAAGAGAGCACCGTGTTTGTAGAACTGAAGAAGAAGTTCGACTCCGTGGTCTACAAGCGCCGCCTGCCCTTGCCGGAAGAGGTGGCCCTGGAGTGGATCGCAGGGGATATCCCCTGCCCGGTGCACTGCCAGATTGCAGATGAGATCGAGTACTTCCGGAAGTACTATGAGACCCTGCATCCCACGGCATTCCTCTCCTACGAGCGGGAGGCATACTACGCCACAGACGGCTCAGACTTCCGGGTCACCTTCGATGAGGACATCTGCGCCCGGGAGGACGACCTCTCCCTCTGCGATGAGGCCGGCGGTACCCTGCTGCTCCCGGAGGGGCTCACCCTGATGGAGATCAAGTGCTCCGGCGGCATCCCCCTCTGGATGGCACACACCCTCACCCAGCACAAGATCTACAAGGCGTCCTTCTCCAAGTACGGCACCGCCTATGAGAAGCTGATCTATCCCCATCTGCAGCCAGCCAAGTCCGTGCAGCCCATCTACTATCCCATCCCCCAGGAGGTCTTCTGCTATGCCTGACGCTATCTTCCGCGGTCTCTTCGACGGCGACTTCACCACGGTCATCTCCCTCTCCAACTTCCTCCTCTGTATCGGTGCATCCCTGCTGCTAGGCCTGGTTCTGGCCTTCGCATACATGTACAAAACCCGGTACACCAAGAGCTTTGCCGTCACGCTGGCCCTGCTGCCCGCCGTGGTGTGCGTGGTGATCATGCTGGTAAACGGCAACATCGGCGCTGGCGTAGCGGTGGCCGGCACCTTCAGCCTGGTCCGGTTCCGCTCTGCCCCTGGCACGGCGAAAGAGATCTGCGCTCTCTTTCTGGCTGTGGGCACCGGCCTCATCGCCGGCATGGGCTATCTGGCCTTTGCCGCCCTCTTCACCGTGATTCTGAGCGCCGTCTTCTTGCTGTACAGCCGCCTGGACTTTGGCACCAAGAAGAACCACGCTATCTTCCGGACCCTCTCCGTCACTATCCCGGAGGATCTGGACTACTCCGCCGTCTTTGACGACATCTTCGAGACCTACACCGCAGACCACGAACTGGAACGGGTGAAGACCACCAACATGGGCAGCCTCTTCCGGCTCACCTATCAGATCACACTCCGGGACCCCAGGAAGGAAAAAGAGATGATCGACCAGATCCGCTGCCGCAACGGGAATCTGGAGATCACGGTCTCGAAGCAGGAAACCGTAGCGGCAGAATTATAGGAGCGAATCATGAAAAAGCGAATTGCAATCCTCCTGGCAGCTGTCTTTCTTCTCTCCCTTCTGTGCAGCTGCTCTCAGAGCACTCCAAGCACCAGCCAGGCACCCAATAATCCCGAAAGCAGCCAGGCGCCTCAAAGCAGCACTGATCCCCAGGGAAACCCTCCGGAACCGCCTGATGGCAACATGCCGCAAGGAGATCCGCCGGAGATGCCAAGCGGAAGTATGCCTCAGGGAGACCCGCCGGAGATGCCAAGCGGAGAGATGCCCCAGGGCAATCCTCCCGACGGCAATATGCCCCAAGGAAACTTTCCAGGTGATATGCCACAGGGCAATTGGCCGGGAGACATGCCACAGGACAACAGCAGCACGGAACCCGTCCAGAAGGCAGACATCTCCGGCATGGACTTCACCATCGCAGAGAAGAACCGCACAGTAGCAAGTGTGGGTGACGGAACGCCCATTGATCTCGGCTCTCTGTCCTCCAGCACCTGCACCATAGACTCCGGCGGCGTGTACACCCTCTCCGGGTCCTGCAAAGACATCATGATCCTGGTGGATGCGGGAAATGCGGACGTCACGCTGGTGCTGAACGGCGCCTCCATCCAGAACAGCAAGGGCCCCGCGATCTACGTCCGCTCTGCAGACAAGATCATCCTCACCCTGGCGGCGGGCACCACCAATACCCTCTCAGACGGTTCTTCCTATGACCTTGAAGACGATGGCTCCACCCTGGACGGCGCCATCTTCAGCAAAGGGGATCTCGCCATCAACGGCGAAGGCACTCTGAAGATCACCGGCAACTATAAGCACGGCATCGTCTCCAAGGACGACTTGATCATCGTCTCCGGCACCGTAACCGTCTCCGCCCAGAACGTAGGGCTGAACGGCAAGGACTGCGTCAAGGTCGGCGGCGGAAAAGTGACCATCACCGCCGGCAGCGACGGCATCCGCTCCGATAACGATGAGGACCTCACACGAGGCTTTGTCTCCCTCATCGGCGGAACCATCACCATTGAGGCTGGTAACGATGGCATTCAGGCGGAGACGGTGGTCCACAGTGAGAATGTCTCCCTCGACATCACGGCGGGCGGCGGCAGCTCTGGCTCCCTCACCACCGCCGATGAGTCCTACAAGGGCATCAAGGCTACCTCTGATCTCTATCTGCTCAGCGGCACCTACACCATCTCCTCCAAGGACGACTGCATCCATTCCAACGGCACCATCTCCATCTCCGGCGGCACGTATAAGCTCTCCTCCGGCGATGACGGCATCCACGCGGACACAGACCTGGAGATTACCGGATCAGACACCAACATCAGCGTGGAGAAGAGCTATGAGGGCATTGAGGCCACCAACCTCTACCTCCGGGACGGCACCATCTCTGTGATCGCCACGGATGACGGTCTCAACGCAGCCGGCGGCAACAACAGCTCCACCGGTATGATGCGGCCTGGCAGGGGCATGTTCTCCGGCTCCACCGGTTCCATGACTATCTCCGGCGGCAACATCTATATCCAGATGAACGGAGACGGCGTGGACTCCAACGGCACCCTCTCCATGACAGGCGGCACGGTGATCGTGTCCGGAGCCACCATGGGAGACACCTCCATCCTGGACTATGAGTCCACTGGCACCATCTCCGGCGGCACCTTCATCGGTCTCGGTGCCTCCAGCATGGCTCAAAACTTCAGCCAGGACTCTACCCAAGGTGCCATCCTGATGTCCACAGACATGCAGTCTGCCGGTACCACGGTACAGCTCAAAGATGCCAGCGGCAACGTCCTCCTGGAACACACAGCAGACCGGGACTTTTCCTGCGTGATCCTCAGCAGCCCTGATCTGCAGCAGGGTGAGACGTACACCCTCACCGCGGGCAGCTTTAGCAACGATATCGAGCTCACGAGTCTCGTCTACGGCAGTGGTGGCGGCTTCGGCGGATGGGGCGGCGGTTTCGGAGGCCGCGGAGGCGGCGGCTTCGGTGGACGCCGATAACATTCTCATATCTCATATAGCCATCATGGCGGCGGAAAGGTATCCTTTCCGCCGCCATATTGTTTTGCGCAGAGCGGGCAGCACGCTGCCTCGCCTCCGCCATATTTCCCTTCTTCGGGTAAAATCGCCTCGATTCTCCACTCATACCATATTTTCCCCTTCTGGTTGAATATATCTACTTGCTATATGTAATGAACTACTAAATAATCCCTCGCCCTTTCTCCAACCATTCTCATTTCAGGATCTTCTCTCGGCCGGGCACTGCGCTTTTCCATGCAGCAGAGCCTTCTCCCTCCTCCTCGCCCCATCAGGCAGCACCAAACTCTGTTCAGCTCCCCAACCGAATGTCCGGCGCCGTACCTGATTGTAAAATTTACTTGTCTTGTTCCAGGCGTTATAACCATACTTTGCCTGCAGTGAATTACATACCGGCACAGAAATACAGCATACTGCGAATTTTGTCTCTGATTTTCCTCTTTTAACACGTATTTTAAAGCCGATTGCGTGATTTCATAGCGTTCAATTCTTTAACGCATAACGGCATAGTTTTTCTCCTTGTTTCCACATCGGGCTTCCGCCTCCGGGGCAGGGCAATGGTCTCCCTGCGATCCGCATCATGCAGGCCTTGTCTCCCAGCCGAAGGACGAGTTCCTGGGATCCAGACATCAGCTCTTATTTTGGCATATTTATCCAGTGCTGTGCTGCCTCAATTTCTTAACTATACCGAGAAGCCTTAAACAGGAGACGCTACAATTGATTTTCAATAATTCAAAAATGCGTGCCTCGGCTCCATTATATTTAAAAATTAATAAAAATATGATGTTTCTAATTGGTGAGTCTTTCTACATTCGTTAATTCGTATTAAATTTAAATATTGTTTTTATCGTGGTTTGTATTACGATTGCAATACAATTTGCCGAATATTTTTCACTTGACTTTATCACTCGTTTGCGTTATAATACCCTATATCATGCATCCCCTTGCACTGCATGCCCTCTGTGGCACAAGGGGCAGAGAATAGAAAGGAGTTGTTCAAGATGAGCTTTCACATTGGCCTGATCCATCCACATGTTGATGTGGCAAGGCGCATGGTTTTGAGGCACTGCTATCCGCTGTCTGAGATTGCAGAGCTCACCGAAGTACAAAGGGACGCCATTTTGGTTCTGGCCGAAGACTTGGGTGTAGTTCTACCGGATACAATGGGTGTGCTCTTTCCGGAAGCAGGCCTGTAGGGCAGCACGAATCGGGTCTGTCTGGATTGGCAGAGATGTATTTCTGCAGGGAATACGTGCGGGCTGTTTCAAGGCTTACCAGACTCCCCCTGTAGCCCTGCCGTAAACGGGCAAACTCGTCATGGGCAGTAAGGATAAGGTGATTCGACTGGAATCCTTTGTTCAGGTGCTGCTAAGCGCGGAAAGACTCAATAGCGCAAAATGGATGCTCACGAACCTTTCTTGCTCAGCGAAGAAGTTCGCTGAGGGAACACACCTCAATGCGCAGACCATCTCGGAACTCGCTGAAGAACTGGGAGTGATTCTACCGGACACCCGGGTCCCCTCTTAGCCCACCCCATTGTCCCGGGTCTGGCACGGGCAGCTACGCCAGAGGAAAGCAGTTAGGCGCGAGGCCTGTTTCACCTCGTGCCCAGCTGCTTTCGACTGCTCGGATGGTTTCGAATTGTCCAATCACCGATTGGACAATTCTCGTCTCTCGTTTATGATCGCATTGCTTAAACGATCCCACCTCAACAAGGTCTAGCTATACTCCCAGGCAGCTGCCTCGAGATGATGGCCATTCTTACCACTGAAGCAATCTGAATGCCATTGTACTGCAACGATCCGCAGCCCCGAGAGTGCCCTGAAACCACACCATTGTCTTAGGTCCTATCATTTTTCGCTCATTTGGCTTCCAGCCAAGTGGACGGCCTGAATTGTCCAATTGGCGATTGGACAATTCTCGTCTTGTGTTTATGGTTGTACCAGCTGTGTAGCATCACTACAAAAAGGTTAAGCCGCACACCAAGCAACTGTCTCAAGAGAGGCTGATCTACCATCGAGACAGCCCGAAAGCCCTTGTACCATACGACCTGCAGTCCCGAAAGCCCCGAAAACGCCGTTTTGTCCTGGGATCCTTTCCATTCGGTTCTCCTAGCTTTCCAACCGATAAGACGGCTTCAATTGTCCAATCACCGATTGGACAATTCTCGTCTCTCGTTTATGGTTGTATCAGTCATGCAATGTCCTTCGCAAGAGGGTCCGCCGCACTCCCAAACAACTATCCTAAGAGAGACTGATCTTCCATCGAGACAGCCCGAAAACCCTGTACCATACGACCTGCAGTCCCGAAAGTGCCCCGAAACCACCGCTTTGTCCTGGGATCCTTTCCATTCGGTTCTCCTAGCTTTCCAACCAATAAGACGGCTTCAATTGTCCAATCACCGATTGGACAATTCTCGTCTCTCGTTTATGGTTGTATCAGTCATGCAATGTCCTTCGCAAGAGGGTCCGCCGCACTCCCAAACAACTATCCTAAGAGAGACTGATCTTCCATCGAGACAGCCCGAAAACCCTGTACCATACGACCTGCAGTCCCGAAAGCCCCGAAAACGCCGTTTTGTCCTGAAGTCCTTTCCATTCGGTTCTCCTACCTTTCCAACCGATAAGACGGCTTCAATTGTCCAATCGGTGATTGGACAATTCTCGTCTTGTGTTTATGGTTGTTCCAGCTGTGTAGCATCACTACAAAAGGTTATACCGCACACCAAGCAATTGTCTCAAGAGACTGACCGCTTTCACCCTCATAGCAACATGAAATCACTTGTATCGCAACAATCCAGTCCCGAAAGTGCCCTGCAATTGCTCCGCTGTCTTTCCTCCTTCAGTTCTCGTTCATCTGGCGCCCGACCGATTGGAGAGCTCAAATTGTCCAATTGCTGATTGGACAATTCTCGTCTTTCTTTTATGATTCTATCAACTGAGCGATATCTCTCATATGATGGTCTGCAGCGCTCCCCGGCAGCTATCCCGAGAGCGTCTACTTTCCCATCGAGACTGCTCGAAGGCCATTGCACCAATACGATCTGCAGTCCTGAAAGTGCCCCGGAACCGCCGCTCTGTCCTGGGGCGCTTTCCATCCCGTTCATCTCCCTTGCACCAGGCAGGTGTCATGCCCTTCCATTGGAGAGATCTGCTGTTCGTAGAGAGAAGCCGCCCAGAGGCACACCGGTCAGGCGAAACCCCATCTGCACCATGTCATCTACTGTCATCCACCATCCCGTGAGAGCGCTGCTTCGGCAGCGCTCTCACGGTCTTTCCGCCCTTCTCATACCGTCCCGCACCGCCAGACCATCCTCTCTTCCAGGGCTTCAGCATGTCTCCGCCGGAAAAAGGGCGAAAATGGCTGAAGAAGCGTGAACCCGTACTGCAAAGTTTTTGTAAAATACAGGTGATTCCTGGTCAACTTGCCGTTGACGGACTCCCCCTTTTCTGTTATTATTGTATCTGGGGTAGTGTAAGGGTTCCTTGCCCTTCCCCCAACCCAGACCCAGACATGCAAAAATATAGATATCGCTGGGAGGATGCGTATGGAGAAAAAAGATGTCCGGTACCAGACCTGTCTCGGCATTCTCAAGGAGGAACTGGTTCCTGCCATGGGATGTACCGAGCCCATCGCTGTGGCCTATGCCGCAGCCCTTGCCAAAGAGACCCTGGGCTGCGTGCCGCAGTCCGCAGAAGTAGCTGTTAGCGCCAACATCATCAAAAACGTCAAGAGCGTTGTCGTACCCCACACTGGAGGCCTGCGGGGCATCAGCGCCGCTGTGGCCGCTGGTTTTGTCTCCGGGGACGGCAGTCTGGAGTTGGAAGTCCTCTCCTCCCTGCGAGAAGACCAGCTCCCCGCCATCGCAGACTGCATGCACAACACCCCCATCGCGGTGGCGCAGGCAGACAGCGGCCTTATTTTCGACATCCAGATCCGCTGCAGCGGAGACGGACACACCGCTTTCGTCCGCATCGCCGGCAGCCACACCAACGTGATCCTGGTGCAGCGGGACGATGAGACCCTCCGCAGCCGCCCCTTCTCCGGGGAGCAGCAGGCGGACACCCTGGACCGCAGCCTCCTCTCGGTGGAGACCATCGTGGAGTTCGCAGACTGCGTGGACATTGAAGATGTAAAACCCACCCTGGACCGGCAGATCTCCTTCAACACCGCCATCGCGAAAGCCGGCCTGGAGGGCAGATGGGGCGCCAATGTGGGCCATGTGCTCCTGGACGCCTACGGCAACGGGGTGGCCAACCGGGCCAAAGCCATGGCAGCTGCCGGCTCAGACGCCCGTATGAGCGGCTGCGAGCTGCCTGTGGTGATCAACTCCGGCTCCGGCAATCAGGGCATCACCGCCTCCCTGCCGGTACTGGAATACGCCAAAGAGCTGCAGGTCTCCGACGAGACCATGTACCGGGCCCTCACCGTGTCCAACCTCATCACCATCCACCTGAAGACCGGCATCGGCCGGCTCAGCGCATACTGCGGCGCCACCAGTGCCGGATGCGGCGCCGGCGCCGGCATCTGCTACCTGTACGGCGGCAAGGCCAATGAGATCTCCCACACGGTGGTAAACGCCGTGGCCATAGACAGCGGCATGATCTGCGATGGCGCCAAGCCCAGCTGTGCGGCCAAGATCGCCTCTGCCGTGGAGGCCGGCCTTCTGGGCTTCCAGATGCAGCAGCACGGCACCGAATTTCTGGGCGGAGACGGCATCGTGGTGAAAGGTGTGGAGAACACCATCGCCAACGTAGGCCGGCTGGCCCGGGTTGGCATGGCTGAGACGGACAAAGAGATCATCGACATGATGGTCTCCCCCGGCAAATGAATCCCCCCAATGTGGTGGTGATCTGCGGCCCCACCGCCTCCGGCAAGACCGGTCTCGCCGCCGCAATGGCCAAGGCCATCGGCGGGGAAGTGGTGTCCGCAGACTCCATGCAGGTGTACCGCCGCATGGACATCGGCACGGCAAAACCCACCCCGGAGGAGACGCTGGGGGTCCCCCATCACATGATCGACGTGGCGGAGCCCACTGAGAACTACTCCGTGGCCCGCTATGTGGAAGATGCCATCCCCGTGGTGGATGACATCCTCTCCCGAGGCAAAGTCCCCGTGATCGCCGGCGGCACCGGACTCTATATAGACAACCTGATCGCCGGCCGGCAGTTCGCCCCCTATGAGGAGACCGGCGGACTGCGTCAGCAGCTGGAGGCAGAGGTCCGGGAAAAAGGCCTGCCCGCCCTGCGGGAGCGCCTGCAGCAGGCGGACCCCGAGGCCGCCCAGCGCATCCACCCCAACGACGAGAAGCGGACCATCCGCGCCATGGAGGTCTACCTCTCCACCGGCAGCACCATCTCTGCCCACAACGCAGAGAGCCGGAAACAGCCCAAGCGATATACACCCCTCACCATCGGCCTCAACTTTAAGGACCGGGCCCACCTCCGGGCCCGCATTCAAAAGCGGGTGGATGTTATGATGGACCGCGGCCTGGAGCGAGAAGTGCAGCAGCTCCTGGCAGATGGTCTTTCCCCCGCCTGTACCGCCATGCAGGCCATCGGATATAAAGAGATGGCCGCAGCCCTTCTGGAGGGACGGCCGGCTGCAGAAGCCGCCGAGGAGATCAAACTCCGCTCCTGCCAGTATGCCAAACGCCAGCTATCCTGGTTCCGCCGGAATCCGGACACCCACTGGTACCTCTGGGGCGAAATCCCAAATTTTTCAGACGCCCTTGTTTTTTCGACCGATCTCTGCACGTCTATCGGAATACAATAAGCGCACCCGGACAAAGTCCGGTTAAAAAGAAAAGGAGTGCGTTACGTATGAGTCTTTCCACAGTAGCAGTCAGCAAAAGCCCTAACATCCAGGATACCTTCCTGGCCACAGCCCGCCGCACCGGCGCCCGGGTCACCGTGTTCCTCATGAACGGCTACCAGCTCCGGGGCGTCATCTCCGCCTTCGACCCCTATGTGGTGGTGGTGAACTCGGACGGCCGGCAGCAGGTGATCTACAAGCACGCCATCTCCACCATCTCCCCTGAGCACCCCCTGCCTTTGGACGAGCCCTAAAACCCATCCAAATGCCCGCCGGGCACAGAAAGAATCCCGGAAAGGACTGATCTCTTGAAAGAGAGTAAAATCGCTCCGAAAGTACTAGTGGCAGTGATTTTCCTGGCGGTTGTGGCCTATCTGGTGCTGAGCCTGATGCAAGGGCTCCACGAAGAGGTTGTCACAGCCAACGCGTATAACTATACCCAGGACGTGGGCGTAGAGGCCAGGGGAATCATCGTCCGCAGCGAACAGCCACTCACCGGAGACGGCGGCTATCTGGACATGATTCTGGCAGAGGGGGAGAAAGCCGCAGTAGGGGACGCAGTTGCCCTGCTGTACAGCGACCCCTCTGCCCTAACCACACGGCAGAACATCAATTCCCTCACCGACGAGGTGGAGCAGCTGCAATTCGTTCTGGACTCCCTGAATCAGGGCTCCCAGGACGCCGGCGCCATGGACCAGCAGATCCTGCAGTACGTGACCCAGCTGCGCTCCCTCACCGCATCAGGAGACCTGTCCGCCCTGGAGGACACCGCCACGGACCTCCGGGCGGCGGTATTCCGCCGTGCGTACACCTTTGAGGACAGCAGCGCCGCAGATCAGCTGCGTGCCCTCATCGCGTCCAAGCAGTCTCAGCTGGCCAGTCTCTCCAGCAGCCTGGGCCAGGTCTCCCGTACCGTGTACGCCCCGGTGTCCGGGGTGTACTCCGGACAGACAGACGGCTGGGAGACGGTGGTCTCCCCTGCCATGCTGGAATCCCTCACCCCCGAGTCCCTGGCAGAGCTGCTCACCCAGCAGCACACCGGCGTCTCCACCTCTGCCGGCAAGCTCATCACAAACTCCACCTGGTACTTCGCAGCCCTGCTGCCTCCCAACGACCGGGACCTCACCGTGGGCACCTCCTACGACATCTCCTTCTCCGATGGCACCTACCAGCGGGTCAGCATGACGCTGGAGCGGGTGGAGTTCGGAGAGAAAAACACCCTGGCCATTTTCTCCACGGATGCAGACCTCGCCAGCACCACGCTGATGCGGGTGCAGACCGTGGACGTGATCGCCGAGCAGCTCACCGGCGTGCGCATCCCCCGCAAGGCCCTGCGCATTATCACCGAGGTGGAGGAGACCACCGATCCGGACACCGGACAGACCTCCTCCAAGGAAGTGAACCACTACGGCGTGTACTGCGTCATCAGCGCCCAGGCGGAGTGGAAAGAAGTGCACATTCTCTACACAGACGACACATACTACCTGGTGCGGCCCATCGACGCCACCGCCCGCAACCGATTGCGGTCCGGCGACGTGGTGATCCTCTCAGGCTCAGATCTCTATGACGGAAAGGTGGTGCGCTGATGGACCTCACACAGCAAGCCCAGATCGCAGAAAAACTAAGGGCAGTTACCGCATCCATGCAGGAGGCGGCCGCTGCCGCCGGCAGGGACCCCGGCACGGTGTCCCTGGTGGCAGCCACGAAGACACAGACCAGCGACACCATCAAGGCCGCCATCGCCGCAGGGGTACAGATCTGCGGAGAGAACCGGGTACAGGAGCTGATGGCCCACCTGGAGGACAACGCCTATGAGGGCGCCGAGGTGCACTTCATCGGCCACCTGCAGACCAACAAAGTGAAATTCGTGGTGGGGCGGGTATCCCTGATCCACTCCGTATCCAGCACCAGGCTGCTGGAAGCCATCAACGCCCAGGCGGTGAAGCTGCAGCTCCGGCAGGACATCCTGCTGGAGGTGAAGCTGGCAGACGAGGAGAGCAAAGACGGCTTCTCCCCGGCAGAAGTTCCGGAAGCGGCGGCTCTGGCCGCTTCCTTACCCGGCGTTCGGCTGCGCGGATTGATGTGTATCCCGCCGCCCTCCGAATTTCCCGGCGAAAATCGCGCATATTTTCGCAAATTGCGCGAAATTAGTTTTGACATAGCGGACAGTTTGGAGGATAATAGAGCAGCACCCATCATACTGTCCATGGGCATGAGCGGAGACTATCTGGATGCCATCGCAGAGGGCGCCACCCATGTGCGTCTCGGCACCGCGCTCTTCGGCCCCAGGCCGCCCATGCATAGCAATACCGTCCAATAGGCAACACCACAGAAGGGAGATAAAATACATATGAGAATCATTGACGAACTGAAGAAGCTGGCAAACCCATATGAGACTGACGACGAGGAAGATTACGAGCCCGATTTTCCGGCCGCACCTGCCGCTTCTTCCCGGGAACCCGTTACGAGCAGCGACCAGCGCCGCAGCAACAAGGTAGTGAACATCAACACCACCACCCAGCTGCAGGTAGTCCTGGTAAAGCCCGAGCGCTTTGAGAACGCCTCCGAGATCGCAGACCACCTGCGGGATAAGCGCACCGTGGTTCTGAACCTGGAGTC
>CANQII010000050.1 GCA_947623875.1 uncultured Oscillospiraceae bacterium | reverse complement strand
CCCAGGAAGCGTCTCTTACTACGTGGCCCTACATTAGGAATCCACACGCTCGTGCTTTCGTATTATACCGATATTCGAAATTTGCCGATATTCTCCTAAAACCCTGTGAATCAACAGAAGTTTAGGAGAATGTCGGCAAAACGTTTTCTACGACATTGCAGAGCCCGAAACCGAAAAATGTGATTCCCTGCAAAGACTGAGTGAATAAATAACCATCCTTAATCGCCAAGAACGCAGCATCAAACGATTTCTATATGATTGCTTAGGAATCAAAGCTCATTGGCAGCAAATTCTGTGATGGGAAATTGATTTAATCTAAACAACTAACTGGCCGTCCAAGACCTTGCAAGCTTGGACGGCCAATTTCTGCTTTCATTCAAAAAAATGTTTTGCCGATACTCTCTTAGATTTCCGTTGCTTTTCCGGAAGTTTAAGACAGTATCGGCATAACCCTAATATCGGTATAATACGAAATATTCCGATATCGGGATATTTCGTAGGCATAATAAATTGTCTCTCCGTTTGCTGCCTTGCGCTTTTGTTTCACAATGCATGACACAGACAGGCCTCCTGTTCATATAGTGATACGGAATCATTATAAATCGACAATGTCACGATGTCAATTGTGCATAGTGCATAAAGATTGCATGTTAATACTGTACACTATGCACTAATTGGGCCCATAGCAAAAAAGGTGCACCCAGACTCTGGGTGCACCTTTGATAGGGAATCATCTATTAGACGCATGGTTGATATCTTCAATCCTGGTACTGATGTAGGCAGGTGACTAGCGAGCTTGCGCTGTCTTTAGTGGGAGTGTCCTCCGTACGCGGACACATGCAATTTGGCCCATGATGATATAGGAGGCCAAATCTGCGGAACGTTCATGCCTTTGAAACTTCGTTCCCATTCCTCAACCCCGAAACTTGAATCAGAGCCAGCAGGGCCAGTACTTTTTTCATTTCTTGTTCCTCCTGTTTGGATTTTTGCAGTGTGTCGAGTTCCCCATTGTTTGTCCCCGCACCGCGGGGACAAAAGCCAGGGGGTACCCCCTGGAGTCGAACACCTGCTTTGCCCATTATACCAATTTCTGTCCCAAAGTCAAGTTTTAGACTATACATATCGCCCAATTATTTGCAAGATCTTTCAAAAATAAGCAACAAGCCGGCATCGAATCTCGAAAAATGGACAAATTGTCAAGTCGTGGACGATTATACAAGTCCTTTGCCTGCCTATCCATTTCAATTGCAGACAATGGAAAAGCCGCCTCTTTCTGGAGAGACGGCTGGTGTATTTCTATTTTTCTTGTTCGAATTTGGGGCAGGTGCCTCAGGGGATGCTGAGCAGATTCTCCGCTACTGCCTGGGCCTTCCCGTCTTCCATGTGAGGAGACTTGGCGCCGTAGAAGAGGTAGTAGTCCTCATCGTCAAACTTGATATATTGTCCGGCGATGCCTGTGTGGGAGGAGGCGTCATAGACCTGGATGCCATCATCGCCCTCCTGGAAGAACTGCTTGTACTCCTCCATTTTCGAGGCGGGAATGAGAAAGATGTCTCCCGCCTGGATGTTGTCCGTGTCCATCATCACATACTGGAAGGAGCGCACCTTGATCATGCGGATCCCCTCCGGCAGATCTTCCTCCAGGCGGGCGGCCAGCTGAATGTCCTGGATCTCCGGCACATCGCAGTAGATCATCACCTTTTTCTCCGGAGCGGTGTCCGTCACAAAGGTGAAGATGTAGCCCCAGATGAGAGCGGAGGCCAGTCCCCAGAGCACGAAGGTGTGCAGCTGAGACCAGATGTTCTTCAGCACTTTCATTGCGCCACCTCATAGGCCGCCACATAGCCGTGGGTGACGTATACCGCAGTGGGGTGGGCCTGCTCCAGTGTTTTGCTCTTGTTCCTACAGATCAGCAGCTTTACCATCTCGCCGTTTTCCTCCTGCACTGCCACCCGCTGGACCGGCACGCTCTTGCGGATGAGAAATTGTTCCTTCAGAAGGGAGACGGTGCCCGCATAGCGGTCCCGAGTCTCATCCTGCAGCATTGCGGCATGCTGGATCTCCCGCCGGCCGGTGCGTACCCGGAAGAGGGCAAAGTAGAGGACGATCCAGCCGGCTACGGTGCTCACCGCCACTGCGGAGAGCTCCATCTGCATGGCGTTTAAGGTTTGTGTGCGCAGGGCAAAGGAGATGCAGACCGCCAGGGCAGCGGCGCTGAAAATGCTGAGGCCTATGATCCAGCGCCGATTGGTCTGTTCCATCTGCTTTAACTCATCCGAACTGTATAGCTCTACAACTTTACAGGCCATGTATTTTCGTCCTTTCTCTGCTGGAGACAGGCAGCAGAAGAGAATCAGGGCCGGGCAGGGGCTGATGCGGCGGCTGCCGGCGAGTTGGTTTCAGAGGAGGCAGACACCGGGGGACAGCAGAACATCAGGCTGCAGCAGACGGTCGCTAGCTCCGCCCGGGTAAAGCTGCTGTCCGGGGAAAAGCCGATGCCGGTGCCGTTCATGATGCCGTAGGCCACCACCGTGCCGATGCCGTGGCATTTCCACTCTGTCACGTCATAGGTGATATCCGGGAACTGGTCAAAGATGGCGATCTTGGTCTCCTCCACCGGCAGGAACAGGCCGTGTTCCTCCAGCAGATTGTAGATCACCATGGCGATGTCGCTGCGGCTGAGCTTTTTTGCCCCGTCCTGGACAGAGAGCACCAGATGGTTCAGAAGACCGTGGTCCGAGGCCACCTGCATGGCGGGGGTGTACCAGGCGGCGCCCTCCTCCGGGGTTTCCAGTTCCTCCGGGTAGTACATGTTTACCAGGGCGGACATCAGCTCGCCGGCGCTGATCCGGCCATTTACCTCCGGTACCATGCCGAAGACGGCGGTGTCCCGGCTGATGCCGGTCACGATACCCGCCTCATAGGCCAGCTGAATGGCGGGGTACGCCCAGTGGTCCACCGGGACATCGGTGAAGACCGGCTCGGTCTCGGCGGCGCACTCCGCTTTGGCCCTCTCTACGGCGTAGTTTGCGGGATCGAAGAAGTCCACCTGGTAGCGGAGAACGGCGGGCTGTCCTACGCTGTCCTTGAGACCGGTGATCTCCACGCTGTAGAGGCCCTGATACTGGAGGTCGTCCCCCGGCTGAAAGATGATGCAGGGGCCCTCGCCGTAGTCCTTGGCGGCGATGTTCCAATAGTTCTCCGGGTGATCTGTATCCGGGAAAGACCAGGTCTTGCCGTCTGCCTCCCGGGTGAGGGTGATGCGGACCTCCTCAATGGAGGGGGCCTCATAGCGTCTGGGGTTCAGGGACACGCTCCAGGCCACCTGTCCATCGAAGGCGGTCTGGGCCTGGGGGCGGTTGAAGTTCCACTTGGGGGCGGGGAAGTCGCCGGAGGCAGGCCAGGCGATAAAGTCATAGTCTGTGTCGTGCTCCGCAGTCTCGCCTATGTACTGGATGGTGTAGTAGGCGGTGCCGTCCTCACTGGGGAAGAGGCCGAATCCGGTGGACTGCAGGGCGGGATTCAGAAGGGAGCGGCGGTGGCCCATCTCCTGCCGCTGCTGCTGGTTCTCCCGGAGAAAGCTGTTGGCAAAGGCGGCGGGGGAGTAGCCCTCCAGCACAGTCACGCTTTGGGCGGTGGTGATGCTGTCGGCGAAGGCCTCATAGGCCGTCTCATAGAGGCCGTCCGGCATCCCCTCCGGCTGGGCCGGGGCGCTGGAGAGGCTGTTGTTCCGGGCGGAGAGCAGCGCCGCCGCCTGGGACATGTCATTGAAAGACGGGGCCAGGGAGACGGGATTCAGCCCGGCGAGAAGACGGAGGGCGTTTACCCGCTGCAGCATGCCGTCCAGGGTATCCTCAGAGAGGGAGCCCGGCGCATAGTCCTCCAGAGAGGGGGCGTCCGTAAACAGCGTGTCCGGGTCAAAGCCTATGCGGGAGCTGGAGAAAATCAGCTCTGTGATCTCCTCTTTGCTGGGCTTGGGCAGGCTGTGATCCCCGCTGTCCATCCACACCGGGTCTGCGGCGCGGCTGCGGGGGGCTATGGAGAGACAAAGGGCGGAGACCAGCAGGAGGGATAGCAGTCGTTTCATCACTAAGGCCTTCTTTCTGTCTGGAGCAGCAAGGGGACAGCAAAATGCCGGATTCATATCCTTTATTATAGCACGAGTGTACAGAGTGCACAAGAAAAACTTGCTAGCGGTTGTAAATATGCGGAAACAGACCAGAAATCACCACAAAACCCCGGAAAATGCGGGAATTCATGCCGTTTCTGTGCGGAATTTTCACCAAATCGTCCATGGGGTTTCAGAGACAGGTGTCGGTTCCCGGACATATTTGGTCCTACTTTCTTTGTGAGGCTGCAGCTGCTTGCTGCCGGCTTGGATCCCACGAAATTGCCCCGGCGCTTCATTTTTCCCTTGACGGCTCTCCCATTTTCCGATAGGATAGCACCGACAAAGCGAGAAATCAGACAAATCCCTTTGGAGGAGGAATGAGACAGATGCCTGAAGTTCCCAACGAAAGCCGCAATGTGCGGGTGATCGGCCACCGGAATCCGGACACGGACTCCATCTGTTCTGCCATCGCTTATTCCAGACTGCGCAATATCATGCACCCGGAAGAGAACAGCATCCCCTGCCGAGCGGGGGCGCTGAACCGGGAGACGGAGTACGTCCTGAGCCGCTTCAGCGTGCCGGTACCCCAGCTCTGTCTGGATGTGAGTCCCCAGATCCGGGATGTGGACATCCGCCGGATGCCCGGGGTGGACGGGGAGACCAGCCTGCGAAAAGCCTGGATGATCATGCGGGACCAGGAGATCGACACCCTCTGCATCGTGGAGAACGAGCGGTTGAAGGGCGTGATCACCGTCAAGGACATCGCCACGGCCAACATGGACCAGCTGAACACCCACATGCTGGCGGACGCCCACACCAGCTACCAGAACATCGTGGAGACCCTGGACGCTGAGGTGCTGGCGGGAGATGTGAAGGGCAAAGTGGTGCAGGGCAAGATCATGATCGCCGCCGGCAGCCCGGAGCAGATGGAGCAGGGCATGGAGCCCGGCGATGTGGTGATCCTGGGCAACCGCGCCGAGGGACAGCTCACCGCCATTGAGATGGACGCCGGCTGCATCGTGGTGTGCGTGGGCTCCCGGGTGTCCCGGACGATCCTGCGGGCTGCGGAAGAGCGGGGCACCATTCTGCTGCGCACCAATCTGAACACCTATGTGGCTGGCCAGATGATCACCCAGGCCGCCCCCATCCGCCACTATATGGTGTCCGATGGGCTGCTCACCTTTACCCTGGACACCCTGGTGGAGGACGCCACCAAGATCATGGCGAAAGTCCGCCACCGGTATTTCCCGGTATTGAGCGAAGAGCGGACCTACCTGGGCGTGGTCTCCCGCCGGAACCTGATGAACCTGCACAAGAAACAGCTGGTGCTGGTGGACCACAATGAGAAGACCCAGGCCGCCGAGGGGCTGGATGAGGCGGAAGTACTGGAGATCATCGATCACCATCGGCTGAATGCCCCGGAGACGGACGGGCCGGTGTACTTCCGCAACGTCCCGGTGGGCTGCACCTGCACCATCCTCTGGCAGATGTACCAGGAGAACGATGTGGAGATTCCCCCCAACACCGCCGGTCTCATGCTCTCCGCCATTCTCTCAGACACCCTGATGTTCCGCAGCCCCACCTGCACCCCCATTGATCAGAAGGCCGCCCGCAACCTGGCGGAGATCGCCGGGGTGGACCTGGAGGAGTACGCAGACGCCATGTTTGAGGCCGGCGGGGATATCACCGGCAAGACGGCGGAGGAGATCTTCAACGGGGACTACAAGCGCTTCACCTGCGGGGACATCCGCTTCGGCGTGGGCCAGAGCAGCTACATGTCTGAGCGGAACCGGAAGGCGGCAGAGGCCCTGGTGGCGCCGTACCTGGTGCAGGCCCAGATCAAGCAGACCCTGAACTACATCTTCTACATGTTCACAGACGTGCGCACCTCCACCACCGAGGTCTACATGGTGGGGGACAACGCCGGCGAGGTGATTCAGAGGGCCTTCCAGGCGGAGGTCTCGGACAACGTGGCGGTGCTCCCCGGTGTGGTGAGCCGCAAGAAGCAGATGATACCCGCCCTCATCAACGCCATGAAGGCCATGGCAGAGGAAGAATGACACAAGGCGCAACAACAAGGCCCCGCTGCAGGGATGCAGCGGGGCCTTGTGGATTGGATAGGGTTTTGTCAGGTGCCCAGGAAGATCATCACCGAGCGGGGCCGGATCACAAATCGGCCGTCTGTGGTTACCGCAGGGCTCAGGGTCTCGTTCCAGGTGTCCAGGATCAGCTGCCAGCGGCGGTTGTCCGGCAGCCGGGGAAGCTCCACCTGCAGGGGCTGCCAGTATGTGTTGGAGGCCACATAGACCAGCTCATCCCCCCGCTCCCGCTCCCAGCCGGCGAACAGCACGCCGATATAGTGCTCGTGGTCCTCGAAGAAGGCCTTCCAGGGGGTGATGCCGTGGAAGCTCACGTCCGGGAAGCCGCAGGCGCCGTTGCTGAGGTTGGTGCGCAGCACCTTGTGGTTTTTGCGGAACTGGATCATGAATTGGAAGAACTGGAACTGGGCCCGGTTCTGCTCCAGCTGGTGCCAGTCCAGCCAGGAGATCGGGTTGTCCTGACAGTACGCATTGTTGTTCCCGTACTGGGTGTTGCCGAACTCATCTCCCGCCAGGAACATGGGGATGCCCCGGGAGCACATGAGAAGGGCAAAGGCATTTCGCACCATCCGGCGCCGGAGATAGAGGATGTCCATGTCGTCTGTCTCGCCCTCTACCCCGCAGTTCCAGCTGTAGTTGTCGTTGGCGCCATCGGTGTTGTTCCAGCCGTTGTTCTCATTGTGCTTTTGGTTATAGGAGAAGAGGTCGTGGAGGGTGAAGCCGTCATGGCAGGTGAAGAAGTTTACCGAGGCATTCTTCCGCACGCCGGCGTCGTAGATGTCCTGGGATCCCATCATCCGAAGGGCGGCGGCGTGGGCCATGCCCCAGTCTCCCTTCAGGTACCGGCGCATGTCGTCCCGATACCGCCCATTCCACTCCGCCCAGCGGTTCCAGGCGGGGAATGTGCCCACCTGATAGAGGCCGCCGGCGTCCCAGGCCTCGGCGATGAGCTTTACATCGGCCAGGATGGGGTCGAAGGCGAGGGAGCGGAGCAGGGGAGGCTCTTTCATCGGCGTGCCGTCCTCCTGGCGGCCCAGGATGGAGGCCAGGTCGAAGCGGAAACCGTCGATGCGGTAGGTGGTCACCCAGTAGCGGAGGCAGTCCAGGATCATCTGGTGGACGATGGGGTGGTTGCAGTTCAACGTATTCCCGCAGCCGCTGAAGTTCTGATACCGCCCGTCCGGGGTGAGCATATAGTACACGTTGTTGTCAAGGCCCTTGAAGGAGAAGAAGAAGCCCTTGTCGTTGCCCTCGGCGGTATGGTTGAACACCACGTCCAGATAGACCTCGATGCCCCGCTGCTTGCACTCCAGCACCAGATGCTTCAGCTCGTTGCCCTCGTGGTTGAACTCCAGGGTGGAGGCGTAGCTGGTGTTGGGGGCGAAGAAGGTCACCGGGTTGTAGCCCCAGTAGTTATAGAGGTGGTTGCCGTCCGCGTCCCGGTAGTCCAGCATCTCATCGAACTCGAAGATGGGCATGAGCTCAATGGCGTTTACCCCCAGTTCCTGGAGGTAGTCCAGCTTTTCCATCACCCCTGCGAAGGTGCCTGGGTGGGCCACGCCGGAGGAGGGATCCATGGTAAATCCCCGGACGTGGAGCTCGTAGATGATGAGATCTTCCATGGGGATGCGGGGCGGCCGGCCCACGTCATCCCAGTCAAAGTCGTCCTGTACCACCCGGGCCCGGTAGTGCTGGCCGTGGGGGTTGGGCTCCGCCCACTTGCTCTGCCCGGTGACCGCCTTTGCATAGGGGTCCAGCAGGTATTTGGTCTTGTCAAAGATCAGCCCCCTGGAGGGGTCGTAGGGGCCATCCACCCGATAGGCGTATTCAAATTCCTCGATGTCCAGGCCGAAGACGATCATGGAGTACACATTGCCGATGCGGTACCGGTCCGGGAAGGGGATCACCGCATAGGGGTCCTTTGCCATAGGCCGGAAGAGCAGCAGCTCAACGGACGTGGCACTCCTGGAGTAAATTGTAAAGTTTACACCGCCATCCATGGCTGTGGCGCCGTTGATCTCGTAAAACCCGGGACGCACATCAAATCCATTGATGTGATCCAATGGCACAAGATGCACCGAACGGGTCACCGGCGCTGCCAGCGGATCCGAAATGGAGATGGTTGTCTGCATCATTCAAATGTCCCCCTTGCAGATGCTCCCCGAATGAGCGCACCTACTATATACAAAAGAATATACGGCGTCAAGAGGGATTTTGTGCGTTTTCGTAAAAATTTCGCCGAAATCAGCGTTTCGTCCAGGTGTTTTAACAAGTTCTGGAATTTACAGCTTGTAAATTCCAGGTTTTCATTTTGCCTCGTGGCCCTTTGCCTTGATCACGTCTACCACAGATTGGGCGAGAGACTGGCACTGGGCCTTATCCGGGGCCTCCACCATCACCCGCACCAGGGGCTCGGTGCCGGACTCCCGGACCAGAATCCGGCCGGTGTCTCCCAGGATGTCCTCTACCTTGGCCACGGCGGCCTTCACATCGGGGTCCTCCTGGGCGGCCTTCTTGTCCAGCACCCGGATGTTGAGCAGCACCTGGGGATAGATGGTCACCGGGGCTGCCAGGGCGGAGAGGGAGAGCCTGCGGGCGATCATCACTTCCATCAGCTTCAGGGAGGTGAGGATGCCATCGCCGGTACGGGCGTACTTGGAGAAGATGATGTGTCCGGACTGCTCGCCGCCGATGCGCCGGCCGTTCTTCACCATCTCTTCATACACGTACTTGTCTCCCACGGCGGTCTTCACGTACTCGATGCCGGCCTCGTCCAGGGCTTTATAGAGGCCGAAGTTGCTCATTACGGTGGTAACAACGGTGTTGGTGAGCAGCTTGCCCCGCTCCTTCATGTACTTGCCGTAGATGTAGATGATCTTGTCGCCGTCCACCAGCTCGCCGTTTTCGTCCACGGCCAGGCACCGGTCTGCATCGCCGTCATAGGCAAAGCCCACATCGCAGCCGTTGTCCACCACGAACTTCTTCAGGGCATCGATGTGGGTGGAGCCCACATCCCGGTTGATGTTGATGCCGTCCGGGGTGATGCCCATGCAGTGGACCTCGGCGCCCAGTGCCTTGAACACGTTGGGGGCGATAAACCAGGCGCTGCCGTTGGCGCAGTCCAGAGCCACTTTCTTGCCCCGGAAGGAGTGGACCGCCAGGGAGATGAGATAGCCCATGTAGCGGTTCCGGCCGGCGGCGTGGTCCACGATGCTGCCCACCGCCTCCCCAGTGGCGAAGGGGACAGAGGGGTAGTACTGCCCGTCTACAAACAGATTTCCATCCAGGTACTCCTCCACCAGGTTGATGGTGGCCTCGTCCATCTTCTCGCCCTCCCGGTTCAGCAGCTTGATGCCGTTGTCCATGTAGGGGTTGTGGGAGGCGGAGATCATCACGCCGCAGTCAAAGCCGTCTGTCCGGGTGACGTAGGACACAGAGGGGGTGGTGGTGACGTGCAGCAGATATACGTCTGCCCCGGAGGCCGCCATGCCTGCGCTGATGGCGTACTCCAGCATGTAGCTGGAGCGGCGGGTGTCTTTGCCCACCACGATCTGGGCTCTCCGGTTGCGGCCGTAGTACCAGCCCAGGAAGCGGCCCACGTTGTATGCCTGATCTGCGGTCAGGGAGACATTGGCCTCGCCCCGGAAGCCGTCTGTACCAAAGTATTTTCCCATGGGGTCAAGCTCCTCTCTGAGGCACGATGGTGCCCCCGGTCTTGTAGATGCTGTCCGCCGGCACGGCGCCCCGGACGCAGGAGACAGGGTAGATGCGGCTGTTCCGGCCGATCACGGTGCCGGGATTCAGCACGCTGTTGCAGCCCACCTCCACATGGTCTCCCAGGATGGCGCCGAACTTCTTCCGTCCGGTCTCGATGGCGGTTCCGCTGTCCTTCACCGTGACGAGAGTCTTGTCTGATTTCACATTGGAGGTGATAGAGCCGGCACCCATGTGGCTCTTGTATCCCAGGATGGAGTCTCCCACATAGTTGTAATGGGGGGTCTGGACGTTGTCGAAGAGGATGACGTTTTTCAGCTCGCAGCTGTTGCCCACCACGCAGTGGGCGCCCACCAGGGCGGAGCCCCGGATAAAGGCGCAGTGGCGCACCTCGGTCTCCGGGCCGATGATGCAGGGAGCGCCCAGATAGGCGCTGGGGAAGACGTTGGCGGTCTTGTGCACCCAGACCTGGGGCACCCGCTCTTCATAGTACTCACCCAGGGTAGGACCCAGGGCGAGAATCAGATCCTTGATGCCGTCCAGCGCCTCCCAGGGATAGGTGAACTGAGAGAGATAGTCTGCGGCGAGGGTGTGGTCGAGATCCAGAAGATCCCGGACAGTGAGATTCATGAGACAACCTGCTTTCGAAGTATTGAAATGGATGATGTATTTGATGCGCAGCTGAGGTCAGAAGCGGTCTGGCACCCGGCGGATGAGCTCCGCTGCGGCAAGCCCGATGGCGGCGCCGGCGAAAGTGCCGGAGACGCAGAGCACCGGGAGATAGTAACTGAGGCGTGTGGTGCCGAGAAGCACCACGGCGGCGATGAGCTGACCGGCGTTGTGGGCCACTCCGCCGGCGGTACAGACTCCGGTCTCAGAGAACTTGCCGGAGGCCTTCAGGGGGATCATCACCGCCAGGGAGAGCACAGCCCCGGAGAGACTGTACGCCAGGCTCACGCCATTTCCAAAGAGAAAGGACACCAAAAGAACCCGGACCAGGGAGAGCACCACAGCTGGAAGCCATCCCGCCCGGTAGAGCGCGAAGACCACCACCAGGTTGGCCAGGCCCAGCTTTACCCCGGGAATACCGGGGGAGGGGAGCAGGGACTCCAGCCAGGACAGCACCAGCGCCAGGGCGGTGAGCAGGCCGTAGCGGGCCACCTTCTTTGCATCCATCGGCACCGTCCTCCTCAGTGGGTCTGGGCGTCAAACGGGGTATCGGCGCCGTTCTCTATGGTGATCACCAGCTGATGGGGCAGACAGACGATGGACTGTCCGGTGTACCGGATGGCGCCCTGCCGCACGCAGATCTTGTCCCGGCAGTCCGCCTCTTCCACCCAGGCGGCCCCGTCCTGGATCACCAGAACATTGGTTCCAGACTCTGCCTCAATGGTGCGGCGGGTGTCCTCGTGCAAGGGCAATACAGCCGTGGTGACGCCGTCCTGCTCGATGCGGACACTACCGCCTGCGGTGCGGGTGAAATGGAGAAAAAGGGCCAGTATGCCGGCAGCCAGCAGCAGGCCTGCGATGAGTTTGATGTCATTGCGGCGGGTTCCCTTCAAAGCCATTGTCACCCCCAAAGTCAGCACTGCATTCTATCACAGGGAGAGGTCTGTTGCAAGGATGAAATATGCCAGAACACGGAGAGGGGAGTGCTGATCATCAGGCCCAGACAGACAAAAACCGGGGCCGAAGTACGGAAACTTCGGCCCCGGTTACAGGGGAGAGATTAGCTGTTCACCACTTCTGCGTTGGCGATGTTCAAGGCCACCAGGCATCCCGCCTTGCAGACCTCGATGCACTTGCCGCAGCCATCGCACTTGGAGTAGTCGATGGACGCCAGGTTGTCTGTCACGGTGATGGCGCCGTTGTGGCAGTTGCGCTCGCAGAGCCTGCAGCCGATGCAGCCCACCTTGCAGGCCTTGCGGGTGTTGGCACCTTTCTGCTTGTTGTTGCAGTCCACCACCATATGGGCGCTGGCAGGACGGATGGCGATGACGCCGTTGGGGCAGGTCTTGGCGCACTTGCCGCAGCCGATGCACACGGAGGTGTCCACCCGGGCCAGGTTGCCGCCGATGTGGATAGCGTTTACCGGGCACACCTTGGCGCAGTCTCCCAGGCCGATGCAGCCGTACACGCAGAGACCGGTGCCGCCGAAGAGCAGTTTGGCGGCGGAGCAGGAGGGAAGACCGTTGTAGTCCATCTTCACAGAGGTGGCCTCGCAGGTGCCGGAGCAGCGGACCTCAGCCACCATCTTCTCCACATCGCCGGCCGCACGGCCCAGCACATCGCCGATGGATTTGGCCGCCGTGGCGCCGCCGGGGACGCAGAGGTTCACCGGCAGGTCCTCATCTTCCACCAGGGCAGCGGCATAGCCGTCGCAGCCGGCAAAGCCGCAGGCGCCGCAGTTGGCGCCGGGGAGGCAGGCCCGGACCTTGGGGATCCGTTCATCCACCTCTACTGCCATGAACTTGGAGGCCACAGACAGGCCGGCGCCGCAGATCAGGCCGATAATGGAGACGGCAATTACGGGAAATAGAATTTCCATCCTTGGCACCTCCTCAGCCCAGCAGGTTGTCTACCAGTCCGGCAAAGCCCATGAAGGACACCGAGACGATGGCAGCGGAGATGAGGGTGATGGGCATTCCCTTGAAGCACTCGGGGGGATTGGCCTTCTCCACCTTGCTGCGCACGCCGGCGAAGAGCACCATGGCCAGCAGGAAGCCGAGGCCGCTGCCGAAGGCGTTAAAGAGGGCCTGGACAAAGCTGGCACCGAAGCCGGCGCCGGTCATGTAGCTGTCCACGTTGCTGATGCAGACGCCGAGGACGGCGCAGTTGGTGGTGATAAGGGGCAGGTAGACGCCCAGGGATGCGTGGAGTGCGGGGATGTACTTCTTCAGAATGATCTCCACCAGCTGCACCAGAGCTGCGATCACCAGGATGAAGACGATGGTCTGCAGATAGGCGATGTTGTTGGGGTTCAGCAGGAAGTACTGAATGGGATAGGTCACGGCGGTGGCCAGCACCATGACGAAGATCACGGCGATGGACATGCCGGTGGCCTGGTCCAGCTTCTTGGACACGCCCAGGAAGGGGCAGATGCCCAAAAACTGAGACAGGACGTAGTTGTTTACCAGTACAGCGGCCATCACAATGGCGAGTAATCCTTTGAAATCCATTATGCATTAGCCTCCTTCTGGACCCGGTCGCAGCCGCGCTGTCCGCAGGTGGCGGCGGAGGGGCAGCCCTCGCAGCCGAAGTCCTTTTTCTTGATGGCCTTGCCGTGGCTCACCTTGTTCACAATGGCGATGAGCAGTCCGAACACGGCAAAGCCGCCGGGGGCCATGGTCATGATGGAGATGTTGTTGTCTGCCAGGACGGGGATCTTCATGCCGAACCAGGTGCCGGCGCCGAAGATCTCACGGATGGAGGCCATGATCAGCATGGCCAGCATATAGCCCACGCCCATGCCGATGGCGTCCAGAGCGGAGTCCACGATTCCGTTCTTGTTGGCAAACATCTCCGCCCGGCCCAGGATGATGCAGTTCACCACGATCAGCGGCAGGTACAGGCCCAGAGCCGTGTCCAGTGCGCTGAAGTAGGCCTTTACCACCATCTGGACCAAGGTCACGAAGGAGGCGATCACCACGATGTAGCAGGGGATACGCACCTTGTCCGAGATCACGTTCCGCAGCAGGGAGATGATCACGTTGGAGCACAGCAGCACGAAGGTCACGGCCGCGCCCATGCCGATGGCGTTGGAGGCCTGGGTGGTAACTGCCAGGAAGGGGCAGGTGCCCAGGATCAGCACCAGAATGGGGTTCTCCTTGACAATGCCGTTGGTGAGGATGGCGAGTTTGTTATTTTTCATGAGAATCAGCCCTCCTTTACCAGATCATACGCCGCGAAGGCGTCTTGGATGGCCTTGATGTAGAAGTTAGAGGAACGGGTGGCACCGGAGATGGTGTCGATGGCGCCGCCGGCGATGTCCGCGCTGGTCTTGCCGGGGAACTGGCCTTTGAACTCGTCTCCGGTCACCTTGGAGCCCATGCCCGGGGTCTCCTCGTGGCTGATCACCTTGGTCTCCACGATCTTGCCGTCCTGGTCGATGCCGCAGCTCATGTTCAAGGTGCCCTTGCCGCCGTAGCCCTCGGCCACGATCATGAACACATAGCCGCTGCCGTTGGCGGCCTTATAGACTTCCGTCACGGAACTGCCCTCCGGGAGGGCCACATCGATTTGCTCAAAGCTGTCTGCCGCCGGAAGCACCTCCAGACGGGCGGCCTCAGCGGTCTTCCGCTGGGTCTCCTCGATGATAGGTGCGGTCACCGAGTTGGTGAAGGCCAGCAGCAGGGTCATGACGAGACAGATGGCGGTGAGGACGCCGATGGGCTGGACAAAATCCGCCATCACATTGGACTGGGACTTGTTCATGCTTCCACACCTCCAAACGGTTTCGTACGGGTCAGATTGCAGATGAAGGGGTTCAGGATGTTCATCAGCAGGATGGAGAAGGAGACACCCTCAGGATAGTTGCCCCAGACCCGGATGCACACGGTGAGAATGCCGCAGCCGATGCCGAAGACCACCTTGCCCTTGGGGGTGGGCGGAGAGGTGGTGTAGTCTGTGGCCATGAAGAAGGCGCCGATGAAGAGGCCGCCTGCCATCACCTGATAGAGCGGCTGCTGGCCCAGGATGGCGGTGAGCACAAACACAGTGGCGATAAAGGCCACGGGGGTGTGCCAGGAGATCACCTTCCGCCAGATGAGATAGATGCCGCCGATGAGAAGGGCCAGGCAGCTGGTCTCACCGAGAGAGCCGCCCCGGGCACCCAGGAACATCTGGAGGAGGGAGGGAAGTTCGTCCACCGTATGGGTTCCGGCGGTGACGCCGTTGATGCCGGCGATGATGCTGAGGGGTGTGGCGCTGGAGGTGGCGTCCGCAAAGGCGGGTGCCGTCCAGGTGGTCATGGCAGAGCCGAAGGCCACCAGCATCACGATCCGGGCGGTGATGGCGGGGTTGGCGAAGTTCATGCCGATGCCGCCAAAGAGCTGTTTCACTACCACGATGGCCACGAAGGCGCCGAAGGCCGCCTGCCAGAGGGGAATGCTCACCGGCAGGTTCAGGGCCAACAGCAGGCCGGTCACCACGGCGGAGAAGTCTCCGATGGTGTTGGGACGCTTGCAGATTTTCTCAAACCCCCACTCGCAGAGGACGGCTACCGCGATGCACACCGCCTCCACCAGCAGCGCCCGGACCCCGAAGAACAGGACAGATGCCACTACCGCCGGGATCAGAGCCAGCACCACGTCCCGCATGATGGTAGTGGTGGTGTCCGGGGCGTAGATGTGGGGGTTCACGGATACGATTTTATTATTTTCCATGGACGCCCGCCTCCTCCTTGGCGGCCTTTTTGGCCGCTTCTTTTTCTGCCAGAGCCTTCTGCTCCTGGTTGTACCGGTTGAGAACGGCCTTGGCCAGCTTGTTGATCTGCACCAGGGGCCGGCGTGCCGGACAGCCGTAGCTGCAGCAGCCGCACTCCATGCAGAGGTTCACCTTCAGCTTCTTCAGCGCGGCGCCGTCCCGGTCGTTATAGGCCTGCTCGATGGCGGCGGGCATGAGACCGAAGGGGCAGTGGTTCACGCACCGGCCGCAGCGGATGCAGGGGGTGGGAACGGGATCCTGCGCGTCCTTCTCATCGAAGGCCAGGATGGCGTTGGTGTTCTTCAAAATGGGGGCATCCAGGTTGGGCACGCAGATGCCCATCATGGGGCCGCCGTACAGCACCTTCCTGGGCTCGCACTTCAGACCCACGTAGTTCAGCACATCCCGGATGGGGGTGCCCACCGGCACGATGATGTTCTGGGGGTTGGCCACAGCGGAGCCGTCCACCGTGATCACTTTCTCCACGAGAGGAATACCAGTCTCTATGTAGCGGGCGATCACCGCCAGGGTGGTGCAGTTGATGACGATGCAGCCCACGTCGATGGGCAGCTTGC
>CANQII010000049.1 GCA_947623875.1 uncultured Oscillospiraceae bacterium | reverse complement strand
TGGGTTCCTCCTCATGCCTGGAATGAGGAGAGTATACACTGTTATTGCCCCTTTGTCCACAGGAAAAAGCACTTCCAAAGAACCGCTTCGCGGGGTGGCGGCGGCTCAGCGGCTTCCAACTTGGGCGGCTCTACTCCCGGGGCTTTGCAAGATTGATCCCGATCATGCGGTTATCCTATTGTCGAACACCCAAAAAGCAGTTGACAATCCCCAGTAAAAGTCCTATCATCATGGTTAAAATCACAGGGAAAACCTTATATCATGAGGGAGGGATGTCCCATGACCACACGGGAGCTGGAGATTTTCTCCGCTGTGGTGGATTGCGGTTCCATGAGTGCCGCGGCACGGAAGCTGCGCATCAGCCAGTCTTCGGTCAGCCAAGTGGTGGTGGAGCTGGAGCGCAAGTACGATGTGCTGCTGTTCGAGCGCTACGCCCACACCCTCCACCTCACCGAGGTCGGGCGCACCTTGTTAGAATATGCCCGCCAGACCTTAAATCTGGCCCGGGAGACCGAGACTTTCCTGCGCGGGGCCACCCAGCGCCCCCATCTGCGGGTGGGGGCCAGCGCCACCGTGGGCTGCAGCGTGCTGTGCCCACTGCTGGACCGCCTGCGCCAGGAGCTGCCGCAGATCGCGCTGGATGTTCTGGTCTCCAACACGCAGATCATTGAGGACCTGCTGATGCGATACCAGCTGGATATCGGCCTGGTGGAGGGCCGGATCACCCACCAGGAGCTGGTACAGGAGCGGGTGACCGGAGATAGCCTGGCCCTGATCTGCGGGCGCGGGCACCCCTTCTACGGGCGGGAGATGGTCAGCCCGCGGGAGTTGGATGGCCAGACCTTTCTGATGCGGGAGGAGGGCAGCGGAACCCGCGCCCAACTGGAAGGCGAGCTGGAGCGCTGCAAGGTGCAATACCATGTGGGCTGGGTGGCCAACAGCCCCGAAGCCCTGCGCCAGGCCGTCATCCACAATTTCGGGCTTTCCGCCCTTTCCCCCTACACGTTGCAGGACAGCCTGCGAAAGGGCGAACTGTGGGCCTTCCGCGCCGAGGGGATGGACCTTTCCCGCCAGTTCACCCTCGTCTACCACGCCGATAAGTACCCCGCTGCCGCCTTCACCCGCTTCCGGCAGATCTGCCAGGCCCTGGGTGAAGAGGCGCCGGTGTAGGTTCCCTTCCCGCCGACTTGTCTATCCCCTGAAAGGGAGCCCGTCCCTTTCAGGGGATAAGTATTTTCCCAAAGATTTTACAAGTCTCAACAGGGAAAAGCTTATAGTGGCATGAAGTACTTTCGTGTTTTACAAGACCGGCCAGAAATGCTATGATGTTCTTCGCGTTTTGGATGAAACCCCGACAATAATCGACAAGGAGGAATGCTTGGATGAGTTACATCCTGAACACCCAGCAGGCCGATCAGGTCCTGGGGGCTCTGGCGCAGACCTATGGGGTCTACGCCCCCAAGCGGTTTGCCAATCAGGGCCGGTACTCGGCCACAGACTGCATCCGCTACGACAAGGTCACCCGCGCCAGTGAGATCGTCTGGCAGGTGAAATCGGACTACCCGGCCAAGGAGGTCATCAATCCGATCCAGCAGGCCATCTTCTACTTCACGGAGGATGAGTACCGGGCCAGCAAGTGCAAAGAGCAGCCGATCCTGATCTTCGCCCGCCCCTGCGATATCAATGCGCAGAAGATCCAGGCAAAGATCTATGCCGGCAACGGCGGCTTCACCGATATGTACTACGAGCGCATGCGTGAGCGGGTGAAGTTCATCCTGATGGACTGCAACGGCGGCGACGATACCTGCTTCTGCGTCTCGATGGGCAGCAATGCGGTGGAGGAGAGCGACTATGCCGCTGTCAAGTTCAGCGAGAACGGCATGGAGGTCAAGGTGGTAGATCCGGAGCTGGAGCCGTATTTCGCCGGCTGCCCTGAGAGCGACTTTGCCCCCGCCTTCGTTACCGAAAATGAGCTCAAGGTCACCATCCCCGATCTGGACGATAAAGAGGTCCGCCTGGCCCTCAAGAAGCACCCGATGTGGCAGGAGTACAACGCCCGCTGCGTATCCTGCGGGGCCTGCACGGTGGCCTGCTCCACCTGCACCTGCTTTACCACCCGGGATGTGATCTACGGCGATAACCCCGAGGTGGGCGAGCGCCGCCGCGTCACCGCCTCCTGCCAGGTCGCCGGCTTCGACCAGATGGCCGGCCAGCGGGAGTTCCGGGCCACCGCCGGGGACCGCATGCGCTACAAGGTGCTCCACAAGTTTCACGATTACAAGGCCCGCTTCGGGGACCGCCATATGTGTGTCGGCTGCGGGCGCTGCACCCACCGCTGCCCGGAGCTGATCTCCATTTCCGCTACGATCAACAAGGTCAATGCCGCCGTTGAGGAGATCAAGGCGAGCATGGGCAAAGCTTAAGGAGGTGGCCAGAGATGAACAATCCCGTTCAGCCCTATCCGTGCAAGATCCTCAGCGTCAAGAGGGAAAGCGAGCACGAGTGGACCTTCCGTGTGGCCTGTGAGGACAAGCCCCAGCACGGCCAGTTCATGCAGCTGTCCATCCCCATGATCGGCGAGGCCCCCATCTCGGTCTCCGCCCAGGGGGACGGCTGGCTGGAATTTACCATCCGCAATGTGGGCAAGGTGACCAACGTCATCTTTGAAAAGACCGCCGGCGATACCCTGTTCCTGCGGGGACCCTACGGCAAGGGCTGGCCCATGGAGCAGTTCAAGGGCAAGCACATGGTGGTCATCACCGGCGGCACTGGTCTCGCGCCAGTGCGCAGCATGCTCAACGCCTTTGCGGCAGATCCAGACTACGTGAAGGACGTCACTCTGATCTGCGGCTTCAAGAACGAGAAGGGCATCGTCTTCCACAATGAGCTGGAGGCCTGGAAGAACCAGTTCAAGACCACCTATGCCTTGGATAACGATACCAAGGAGGGCTGGCGCACCGGCATGGTCACAGCCTTCGTGAAGGAGATCCCGTTCGCGGAGTGGGGCGATGAGTACGCCGTTGTGGTGGTCGGCCCGCCGCCGATGATGAAGTTCACCGGGCTGGAGCTCATCCAGTGCGGCGCCAAGGTGGAAAACATCTGGATGAGCTTTGAGCGCAAGATGTCCTGCGCCGTCGGCAAGTGCGGACACTGCCGCATCGACGAAGTCTATGTCTGCCTGGACGGGCCGGTGTTCCCCTACAGCGTGGCCCGGGACCTTGTGGACTGAGAGAGGAGCGATGGAAATGAACAGAGACATCAACGTCAAAAAGATGCGCCTGAACTGCTTCCGTCAGTCCAAGGTGCCCGGGGTGTTCATGCTGCAGATGCGCGTGCCCGGGGGCACCGTGGCGGCCAAGTACCTCACCTATGTGGAGCATATCGCCGACACCTGGGGCGATGGCACCTTCCACTTCGGCACCCGCCAGACCTTTGATATCCCCGGCATCCCCTACGACAACATCCCCGCCGTCAACGAGTACCTGGAACAGTACATCCGGGAGGTGGACCAGGAGATGTGCGGCGCCGACATGGACACCGTGGCCCACGAACCCCATCCCTGGGACCCCAAGAGCGGCTACCCCACCATCGGCGCCCGCAACATCACCGGCTGCATCGGCAACTACCACTGCATCTGCGGCAACATCAACACCTTTGAGCTGGCCCGCAAGATCGAGCCCATCATCTTCCCCAGCCACTACCACATCAAGATCAACATCTCCGGATGCCCCAACGACTGCAACAAGGCCCACATGTGCGACTTCGGCATCATCGGTTGCTCCAAGATGGTGTACCACCCCGAGCGCTGCATCGGCTGTGCCCGCTGCGTGAATCAGTGTGAGCATGGCGCCACCCGGGTGCTCTCCCTCAACGAGGGCACCGGCAAGATCGAGAAGGATCCCTGCTGCTGCGTGGGCTGCGCCGAGTGCGCCCGTGTCTGCCCCACCAGCGCCTGGACCCGCAGCGAACAGCCGTTCTACAAGGTCATCCTGGGCGGCCGCACCGGCCGTCAGACGCCGCGGGCCGGCAAGATGTTCCTGAACTGGGCCAGCGAGGACGTGGTTCTCGGCGTGCTGAAGAACTGGCAGAAGTTCTCCGCCTGGGTCATGGACTACAAGCCCGAGTACCTCCACGGCGGCCATCTCATCGACCGCGCCGGCTACAAGAAGTTCAAGGAGATCATCCTGGAGGGCGTGGAGCTCAACCCCGAGTGCCTCGTGGCCGAGGATATCTTCTGGCATGAGACCGAGTACCGCTCCAACTTCAACGTCAAGCCGATCTCCATGCACCACAAGGCGGGCCCCCAGAGCTGAACCACTGTGGGACCTGCTCCCAGCAGACCATTCCCGGGGGCCCCGATGGCACCGTCGGGGCCCCCATCATACCGATATACTGAGGAGGAGACAACCGTGGCCTGGTTCCCCCTGTTTCTGGAGATGAAGGACCGCCCCTGCCTGGTGGTGGGCGGCGGCAAGGTGGCCCTGCGCAAGGTGAAGGCTTTGCTGGAGTGCGGCGCCGCCGTGACGGTGATGGCTCCGGAGATTCTGCCGGAGCTCGCCGCCCTGCCGGTGCACTGCGAATACCGCAAGGCGGCGCCGGGGGATGCGGACGGCTGGGCGCTGGTGGTGGATGCCAGCGGAAACCCCGCCGTGGGCGAGGCCCTGGCCGCCGCCTGCGACGCCCAGGGCACGCCTCTGAACGTGGTGGACATGCCCCAGTACTGTTCGTTCATCTTCCCGGCCGTTTTGCGGCGCGGCCGCCTTACCGCCGCAGTCTCCACCGGCGGGGCCAGCCCGCTGGCCGCCGCCTGGGTGCGGGACCGGCTGGATGCCGTCCTGCCAGACAGCCTGGAGGATATCCTGGACCAGATGAGCGATCTGCGCACGCTGGCCAAAGCCACTCTGCCCGAACAGCCCAAGCGGGCCGCTTTTCTCCGCAGCTGCCTGGAGGCGGCGCTGGAAAAGGACCGCCCTCTGGAGGAGACAGAGATCGAAGCACTTCTAAAGGAGGGCACACCGTGAGCGGTTTTGTATGGCTGGTGGGGGCCGGGTGCGCCCGCCGGGACCTGCTTACCCTGGCTGGACGGGACTGCCTGCAGGCCGCCGACGCCGTTGTGTACGATGACCTGCTGCCGGAGGGAATTTTGGACTGGGCCGCACCAGGGGCAGAACTGCACTATATGGGCAAGCGGCAGGGACGCCACAGCGCCTCCCAGGACGAGATCAACGATGTCCTCATCGCCCTGGCCAAGGCGGGCAAAACGGTCTGCCGCCTCAAGGGCGGGGACCCGTTTGTGTTCGGCCGGGGCGGCGAGGAGGCGATGGTCCTGCAGGCTGCCGGCGTGCCCTTTGCCGTGGTGCCAGGCGTCTCCTCAGCGGTGGCGGTGCCGGAACTGTGGGGCATCCCTGTCACCCACAGGGGCGTCAGCCGCGCCTTCCATGTGGTTACCGCCCACACCGCCGGCACAGCCGATGGCCTGCCGGAGGATCTGGATCAGCTGGCCGGGCTCTCCGGTACCCTGGTGTTCCTGATGGGGCTTTCCCGCCTGGATCTTTTGGCCCAGCGCCTGATCGCCGCCGGAAAAAGCCCTGCCACCCCCGCCGCCGTGGTGGGGAACACTGTGGTGCGCGGGGACCTGGCACACATTGCAGCCCTGGCCAAAGATTTCACGCCCCCCGCTGTCATCGTGATGGGGGATACCGCCGCCATGACCCTCACCGCACCCCGCCCGCTGGACGGGGTGCGGGTGGGCCTCACCGGCACCGAGAGCTTTCAAAACCGGCTGCGTACCGCCCTGGCCCCGTACGGCGGGCAGGTGCTGAGCCTGCAGACCAGTGAGGTGCAGACGGCCTGTACCGCCAACGATCTCACCGCTGCGCTGGGCCGCGCCCCTGCCTGGGTGGCTTTCACCAGTCCCAATGGGCCGGAGGTGTTCTTCCGCCTGCTGCGCTCTGCCCGTTTTGATCTGCGCAGGCTGTCTGTGGTAAGATTTGCTGCCGTCGGCCCCGGCACCGCCAAAGCATTGGAGCAGTACGGCGTGTTTGCAGACCTGGTGCCGGCGCACCACGATACCGCCGCCCTGGGCGCAGCCCTGGCTGAGCAGGGGCAGGGCCCGGTGCTGCTGGCCGGGGCGGAAAACGCCTCCGCAGCGCCTGAGACCGCCCTGGACGCCGCCGGGGTGCCGTGGGAACGGCTGTCCCTCTACCGCTTGGCACCCGGCCCGGTGCGGCGGGAACCGGTGGATTATCTTTTGCTTGGCTCCGCCGGGGGAGCGGAAAACTACCTGGCTGGGGGCGGGCTGCCGCCGCAGCTGGGCTGTATCTGCATTGGCGCCCACACCGCCCGCCGGGCCGAAGCCCTGGGCCTGCCCGTGGCGGCGGAGAGCCGCGATACCACCGGCGCCGATATGGTCCGCGCCTTGCTGAACCTGCGAAAGGAGGTCTCGCCGTGAAAAAGTGCATCCGTACCTGCTGTTGCCGGACTCTTCTACTGGCCCTGGCACTGGCCCTTGCCCTGGGATTGGCGGCCTGTGGGGCTCCCAATCCCGCTGACACTACGCCTTCCGCCGGGTTGGAGGGCGATACAGCGGCAGACAGCGTTACCTTCACCGATGATCTGGGCCGGGAGGTGACGGTGCCCTGCAGCCCGCAGCGGGTGGCACCGCTCATCGGCAGCTTTGCTCATGTGTGGAAGCTTGCCGGCGGCACCATGGTGGCCACCGCCAACGACGCCTGGACCCAGTTCGACCTGGGCCTGGACGAGAGCGTGGTGGACCTGGGGACCACCCGGGAGATCAGTCTCGAGCTGCTGCTGGCGGCGGAGCCGGATTTCATCATCGGCAGCCCCAACACCGACATCGATGTGGAACTGATGCCCACCTTTGAGGAGATGGGTATCCCCGTGGCCTACTTTGATGTGAACGATTTTGACGAGTACCTGCACATGCTGGACCTGTGCACCCAGATCACCGGCCGCCGGGACCTCTACGAGCGCAATGGCCTAGCGGTGCAGGAGAAGATCGATGCCGCCATCGCCCGTGCAGAGGCGGCCGATGTGCACCCCACCGTGCTCTACCTGCGGGCCAGCGGCTCCAGCGTCAAGGCCAAGGGCGGCGAGGGCACCGTGCTGGGCAATATGCTCACAGACCTGGGCTGCGTGAATATCGCAGACAGCGACACCTCGCTGTTGGAGGACCTGAGCATCGAGCGCATCATCGCCGACGACCCGGAGCGCATCTTTATCGTGCTGCAGGGCAACGATGAGAATAAAGTGCGGGAACGGCTGTCCGCTGAGCTCACCGATAACCCCGCCTGGGCCGGCCTCACCGCCGTGCAGGAGGGCAAGCTGTATTTCATGGACCAGAAGCTCTACAACCTGAAGCCCAATGACCGCTGGGGGGAAGCCTATGAGGGACTTGCCGACATCCTCTTCGGATAGGCGCCGCCGCCTGCTGCTGGCGGCGGCCGGGCTGTGCCTGCTGATTGCCGCCCTTCTCAGTGTGGCGCTGGGGGCGGTGCGGCTTTCCCCCGCCGATCTCTGGCGCTGCCTGACGGCTGGGGATAAGACCTCGGCTGCGGGGCGTATTGTGTGGTACTCCCGCCTGCCACGCACCGCCGCCTGTCTCGCGGCGGGAGCGGGGCTGGCGGTGGCGGGGTGCATCTTGCAGGCGGTGCTGGCCAACCCCCTGGCTGCCCCCAACATCATCGGGGTGAACGCCGGGGCAGGGCTGGCCGTTACCATTTGCTGCGTGTTCTCAGCCGCCGGTTGGGTGATGTCCGGCGCCGCCTTTCTGGGCGCACTGGCCGCTGTGGCCCTGGTGGCGGGGCTGGGCCGTGCTACCGGGGCCTCCCGTCTTACGGTGGTGCTCTCCGGCGTGGCAGTGAATGCCCTGCTGAACGCAGTCAGCGAGACGCTGCGTGCCTTTTTCCCCGATACCGCGATGAGCAGCGTGGATTTCCGCGTTGGCGGGTTTTCCGGCGTTACCGGCGCCGGCGGCCGGCTGTGGCCGGCCGTCCTCATCATCCTCATCGGAGTGGCGGCGGCGTTCCTGCTCTCCAACGAGCTGGATGTGCTCTCCATGGGCGAGACCACCGCCCACGGCCTGGGGCTGCCGGTGCGGCGGTGCCGGGCCCTGCTGCTGGCCCTGGCGGCGCTGCTGGCGGGGGCCAGCGTGAGCTTTTGCGGGCTGCTGGGCTTTGTGGGACTGATCGTGCCTCACCTCAGCCGCACCCTCATCGGCGCAGAGAGCCGCTGGCTGGTGCCGATGAGCGCCTTGTGCGGCGGGGCGCTGGTGGCCCTCTGCGACCTGGCCGCCCGGCTGCTGTTCGCTCCCTATGAGCTGCCGGCCGGGATATTCCTGGCGTTCCTCGGGGCGCCGTTCTTCCTGGTGCTGCTCATCCGCCAGAGAGGAGGGCGCACCCATGCTTGAGTTCCAACGGCTGGCGGCGGGCTACGGAAAACGCCCGGTGCTGCAAAATATCAACCTGGCCCTGTCCCCCGGCCAGGTGACGGTCCTCGGCGGGCTGAACGGCTGCGGCAAGAGCACGCTGCTCAAAACGGCATCCGGGCTGCTGCGTCCGCTTTCCGGGCAGGTGCTGCTGGACGGAAAGCCGCTGGGGGAGTACAGCGCCCAGCAGCGGGCGCAGCGCATGGCCTACCTGCCCCAGGGGCGCAGTGTGCCGGAGCTCACGGCCTTCCGTATGGTGCTGCACGGGCGGTTCGCGTATCTCGGCTTCCCGCGGCAGTACCGGCGGGAGGACTACGAAGCCGCCCGCGCCGCCCTGGAATGGGTGGGCGGCGCCGCTTTGGCCGAGCGCAGCATGGCGGCGCTCTCCGGCGGGGAGCGGCAGAAGGTGTATATCGCGATGGCGCTGGCACAGGATACCGGCATCATTCTGATGGACGAGCCTACCACGTACCTGGATATCCGCGCCCGCTTTGAGGTGATGGACCTGGCGCGTCACCTGGCGGACCTGGGAAAAACGGTGGTGCTGGTGCTGCACGACCTGGACCTTACCATGCGCTATGCCCAGCGGGTGATTTTGCTGGCCGACGGCGGCATCGCCGCCGACGGCGCCCCGGCGCAGCTGTGTGCAGACGGCAGCGTGCAGCGGGTGTACGGCGTGGAGACGGTGCGGGCGGAGCTGCCCGGCGGCGGGGAGGAGTATGTATTCCGGCCGGGGAGTGTCTCCTGAGGGATAGCCCTCTTTCATCCAGTTTCAGTCCACGTTTTGGTGTGGTGTCTGTGCAGCAGAGGACACGAAACACCGGAGATCAGCATGTTTTGTGCGGCACCTGCCTGCAATCTCCTACGATTGCAGGCAGATGCCGTACTATTTTTCATAATCCAACAATATTGGAAAAGTTACGGTTGACTTTTGCCGGGATATCCTGTACAATGGGCACAATACAGCTTAGGTGGCCGATGAAGACCGGTACGGCGGGGGCTGCCAAAGACAAGGGGTGTGTGAGATGGCCATGAAGAAGGAGACTGACGGTAAGGCTCCGCAAAGCTGCCAAGGGATGCCGGGGCAGGGAAAGTACGATCCGGAGGAGAAAATGGATGCGGCGGCCGTATTGAGCAAGAAGTGTATCCTGAGCATCCGGGATGGGGAAGACCTGCAGACGGCATACGCACTGCTCAAGGACAGTTGCCGGACATTGGAGCAGCTTATCTGGGATGGAACCCACACGGACCGCTTCGACGACTCCCGGAGAAAGAGCGAATACAGGGGAAAGCGGTATCGGGAGTGGATCTGCTCCCAGTGCGCTGCTATGCTGGCACTGCAGTACAAGACGTTGGGGGAATGTGCAGGGACCTTGCAGCAGAAGGACGTCATCCCCCAGTACCTCTCCCGCATGCTCTACTACGCGGAGAAGACAGACGAGGTATACAAGGCCAGCGAAACCCAGCAGATCCTGCTGTCTGCGCTGGCGGCGGCGGGAGACTGGTGCCTGCACCAGCTGGATCCCCCAGACCCCAAACGGGCATTCCACTATGCGTTCCGCCTTGTGCAGACGGTTGAGCAGCCGCAAGACCAGAGGGGCACACCGGATGATGTGGTACAGCCCCTGTTGGCGGATGCGGCGAAAACGATCTATGAGAGTGTAACCATGGCGCCGGCGCTGGGGAGAGGCCTCAACAAATCGTTCGATGCAGCCCTTGCCCTGGGAAAGAAGACGGGCTATAAGCGCCATCGCCTTATGATCTATGCGCCACTGCAGGGGGACCTGCTGGAGTGGATGCTGGACCACGGGGAGAACTGGCACGGGCTGTGGGGCGGCGAAGATGTCCCGTTCTCACATGCGTTTACAGTTGTGGCGAAGGGGGCCATAGAGGCAAATATCTTCGCGGAGAATGCCCATTTCCGCCAGCAGACGCTCCGGATCCTCGAAAAGTTGCAGGACGCCTGGTCCCACGATGCTCTGGCCAATGTGATTCTGCAATACTGCGACGCCCACCAGGACGATGAGGAAGATGGGGTGCCGGAAGACGTCGTGCGCCTGTTAGAGGACGTCCGGGCCGTTATCGGCAAGGACGGGAAGTACAACTGCGATCCGGCCACCTGGCTGTACTCCCAGAAGATGCGCTCGGATCTGGCGTTCCAGCAGGACCAGGACGCCGAGGTAGATGCGATTGCGGTGGAGACCTTGCAGGATGTGGCCGAGCTGCGGCAGGGCTGTTCCATCGGAAAGTGGAATCCCAAGGAGATTCAGAACAGAGCCTTGGCGCTCTACTTGCTCCACATGCTGAATCTGGTGGAGTCCAATGCGTATCTCAAGCGGGCAATCGTCTCGGACCACTTGGACCGCGGGAAGGAGGTCATGGAATACCTGGACCTGGCAGAGGCGGTGCTGGATCGGGGCGAGGAGACAGACCGGCTGTACCCGCAGCTTCGGGACAATGTCCATCAGATGCGTCTCAAAACGATGGAAAAGTATCCCGTGGAGGAGCTGGATGGGAAGCGGCAGTAGGGGAAGAGACTGCCTCGAACTTGCGGGAATGGAAACGCCCGGGGAGAGCGTCGCGGGGACGCTCTCCCCGGGCGCAATTTGAATTTGACACTCCTGTTGTGTTCCGCAAGGATATGTCTGAGATAGGAAAGAAGGCAGGAGCTTCACGGGGACGCTTGGCCAGGCATCCCCACACCTATGCAGCCGCCAGGTATGCAAGAAAACTATGGAAGACTTGCAGAAAAGCTATAGTAGCAGGAAAATATTGTTAATTCTTGTGCGATCTCTATACGAAATTGTTGGGACTGGCGGACGGCATTTTGGCATTAACGCCGGTTTCTAAGCAAATGATTTGGACAACACCAAAAAAAGGTTGTGAATTTTAGAAAGATGCAGTAAAATAGGCCGCGCTAATCTGAGACGGCAGTTGCACCCGGCGGTAGACTGGCAAAGGATCCGATTGCGGCGCAGGTGGCGTAATAATGCAAGGAGTGTGAAGCAATGGCAAAAGATGTGGGGAATGTAGGGGAAAGCGAACACAGTGTTCCGAAAGTGCCGGAGGCGAACCGGTACAGTCCGGATGAGAGGCTGGAAGCGTTGGACCCTATCATAGCGCAAGCCGAGGCAAAACTGGAAAGCGGGAAAAAGGAAGACCTGCAGGCCGCGGAAAACCTGTTGGGAGAGGTCTGCCGGACGATGGAACAGGTCCTGAAGGACAGCGAAGTCCCCGGACGATTTGACGATTCCAGGACGAAGAGCCGCCACCGGGGAGAGCAGCACCGGGAATGGATTGCCGGCCAGTGCGTCCTGATGCTGGCGTACCATTACGGGCAGCTGGGACAATGCGCTGTGCAGCTGGGGGAGAGGAACGCAGTGGCCCGGTATTGCGGCCTGATGGTGGATTACGCCAGGCGTGCAGACAAGGAGAGCGATCCGAAAAAGGGCCGGCGAGTCTTGCTCTACAACCTGTCTGTTGCGGGAGCGTGGTATGTGCACCAAGTGGAGCCGCCGAAGCCGGAAATCGGCTTTTCTCTCGCCTCTGAAGTGCTGAAAGAGGCAGAGGATTGGCAGACCTGGGAGATCCAGGATGAGACATTTGTCCTCAATACGATGAGAACGGCGGCGCGGACCCTCTGGGACAGCATCGCCGCAGAGCCCAAGCTGGCGGTACCCCTCATCGAGTCGTTCCATGAGTTCCTTCATCGGGCGAATCAGCGATACAGCAGGGATCACTACCTGATCTACAAGAACCTCGCAGCAGATCTGCTCACCCTGATGGAGAAGACCGGGGAGAGATGGTACGGGCAGTGGCTGGGTTCCGATGTCTCCTTTGAGACGTACTATGCCATGACCGCGGCAAGACTCCTGGCAGACGACCTCATCGACGAGGATCCGAAGTTCGGGGATGAAGTGCTGCAGAAATTGGGGACGTTGCAGGACCTGCAGCCACAGATGAATCTGCTCTCGGCTATGGAACGGTACTGCGAGAGACACATCAAGGCGAACGCGGTAGCGGAGAATGTGCGCCTTATGGAAGATGCCCGGAAAGTGCTCTCCCAAAAGGGCAAGTACAACTGCTACCCGGGGGTATGGCTGCACACGGAGAAAGCCCTGGCGCGGATGTACTGCCATGTGTCCTGCTATCCGGAGGCGGATGCAGCCGCGCAAGCGATCCTGCAGGACGTGGCGGAACTGCGGCAAGGCTGCACCCAGGGAAAGTGGAACGTCGACTTGAACGCGTCCGAGAACCTGCGCAACAAAATGGATCTGTCTGTCTTCACCGCATATGCCGTGCGCTCTGCCGTATCCGATCACCTTGGAGACAAAAAGAAGGCGGAGGAATATCAGAACCAGGCAGAGACGCTGCTGGATGAGACCAAAGCGGACGAAGACTATTATGAGCTTCGCTGCGCCGTAGATGTGATGCGGGAAGCATACAAGACCGGCGAATCCTTGCAGAAGGCTTGGGAAGAGGCCGGGGAGTAAGGCAACACGGCAGCGGGGTTCAGGATCCTGCTGCAATAAGAATGCCCAGGGAGAGCGCCTGTCTCAAGACGCTCTCCCTGGGCGATTTTATGTGTTTGCATGCAACATCTGGAACGGATGGAGCACTGGAGGGCGACATTTGAGATCGGAAAGACCATCCATTCACTGTTTGGACGATTCCTGCTCCTGCTCCAGCAGGATTCCATTCCGCTGATATGCTTGCGTTTCGGGCTTGCCTGTGGTAAAGTGCAGGTAGCTGGGGAGAAAAGATCAGAGAGGAAAGGGGCTCGCTTTGTATGGGTAAAAAACTGAGAGTTGGGCTGATCGGCATGGGGTGCAGAGGCATCAGCCTTCTGGAGTACACCTTCCTTCCCATGACGGAAGACCGGCTGGAGATCGTGGGCGTCTGCGATGTCTATGAGGACCGCCGGGAGAGAGCGGCGGCGCGGGTGGAAAAGGCCTGCGGGTACCGCCCGGTCTCTACGGCAGACTACCGTGAGATTCTGAACCTGGACATCGATGCCGTGATCATCATGTCCTCCTGGGTGACCCACATCGAGATGGCCATCGCCGCCATGAAGGCCGGCAAGTATGTGGGTATGGAGGTAGGCGGGGCGTACTCCGTGGAAGACTGCTGGCGGCTGGTTCACACTTCGGAGGAGACCGGAGTCCCCTGCATGCTGCTGGAGAACTGCTGCTACGGCAAACGGGAACTGATGATCATGAACATGGTGAAGCAGGGCGTCTTCGGCGATGTGGTGCACTGCGAGGGCGGCTATCACCACGATCTCCGCCCCGAGATCGCCGGCGGCGAGGTGAACCGCCACTACAGACTCCAGGAGTACCTGAACCGGAACTGCGAGAACTATCCCACCCATGAGCTGGGCCCCATCGCCAAGATCCTGAAGATCAACAACGGCAACCGGATGATCAGCCTCACCTCCACCGCCTCCTGCGCCAAGGGCATGCACGCCTACCTCCAACAGCAGACCGGACCGGTAACCAAGTACGCCAATGCGATCTTTGCCCAGGGAGACATCGTGAATACCGTAATCCGCTGCGCCGGCGGGGAGACCATCTCCATCACCCTGGACACCACCCTGCCCAGGGCATACAGCCGTGGCTTCACCGTGCGGGGCACCTCCGCTGCGTACTTCGAGGACATGGACTGCATCTTCCAGGACGGGGTGCACCGCAAGTACGAGTTCGATGCCCGTCCCCTCTGGGGCAACGCAGAGCAGTATGAGGAGCAGTATCTCCATCCCCTCTGGCGGGGCTTTGAGCCTGTAGGCGGACACGACGGAATGGACGAGATGGTGTTCAGCGCCTTCGTGGATGCGGCATCGGCCGGGGTGCAGCCGCCCATCGACGTCTATGATGCCGCAGCCTGGATGTCCATTACCGCCCTCAGTGCCGCTTCCATCGCCACAGGCAGCATGCCGGTGGCCATCCCGGACTTCACCTCCGGCCGATGGATCCAGAGAAAGGACATTGTGGAGCAGAAGTACGCCCTGACGTACTGAGCTGCATAGACGGTGTGAGAAACCAACAATCCCCGCACAGGCGTGATGGCTGTGCGGGGATTTCCGCGTTCCGCGATGTGTATGGTATGGCGGCGAGAGGCAATACCCATGATTGTTGGAAATAGAATGTGCCTGACAGGGCGTTTCCTGTTGGACGGGAATGGCAAAACGTGATACAATGCCCAGAAAGCCCCTGGCAGGTGTCTGCGAAAGGGGCCATACGAAGGAGGTTGAGACAACCATGAAGGTCTGTCTTTTGAATGATTCTTTTCCCCCGGTGATAGACGGGGTGGTAAATGTACTGCAGAACTATGCCAAGTATCTGATGTCCGAGCACAACTCCCAGGTGATTGTGGGCACCCCGAAGTATCCCGGTGCGGATTACACCCAGTATGATTATCCGGTAGTGCCGTACCAGAGCTTTGATACCGCCGCCGTTACCAGCGGATACCGCACCGGCAATCCGTTCTCCGAGGAGGCGGTGGCCAAACTGGCGGACTTTGCCCCGGACATCATCCACTCCCACTGTCCGGCCTCTGCCACTATCATCGCCAGAATCCTCCGGGAGCAGACGGAAGCGCCAATCATCTTCACCTATCACACCAAGTACGACATCGACATCGCCCGCTTCACCCGGAATAAGCTGGCCACCCGGGAGGGGATCAAGCTCATGGTGAAGAACATCGAGGCCTGCGACGACATTTGGGTGGTGAGCCGGGGCGCCGGCGAGAGCCTGAGAGCCCTGGGCTTCGAGATGGACTACACCGTGATGAACAACGGTGTGGACTTTGCCCGGGGCAGGGTGGCGCAGGAGGATGTGGCCCGGGTAACGGCGGACTATGATCTGCCGGAAGGGGTGCCGGTGTACCTCTTTGTGGGCCGCATGATGACCTACAAGGGCCTTCCCATCATCCTGGACGCCCTGAAGATCCTGATGAATGCCGGACGGGACTTCCGCATGGTGTTTGTGGGGAAGGGGCCGGACAAGGAACTGCTGGAGGACAAGGCGAGAGAACTGGGCCTCATGGGCGGCGAGGGACCGGACCGCTGCATCTTCACCGGCCCTATCTACGACAGGGATGCCCTCCGGGCCTGGAACACCCGGGGCGACCTGTTCCTCTTCCCCTCCACCTTTGACACCAACGGCCTGGTGGTACGGGAGGCCGCTGCCTGCGGCCTCGCCAGCGTGCTCATCGATGGCTCCTGTGCGGCAGAGGGCATCACAGACGGCCGGAACGGGTTTATCATCCAGGAGAATGCAGAATCTCTGGCGGCAAAGCTTATGGAGATCTCTGGGGATCTCAGCTACCTCCACGAGGTGGGCCAGCACGCCATGGACGAGATCTACCTCTCCTGGAAGGACTGCGTGGCCGTGGCCTACGACCGCTACCAGGCCATCCTGGACGCAAAACGGGCGGGCAGACTGCCGGAGAAGCGGAAGCTGCCGGAGGACTACCTCTTGAGTTTCACCGCCCGGAGCATGGAGGAGCAGGAGAGAGGACGCCGGATCCGCAAAGAGATCTTCCAGGACTTCCGGGAGAC
>CANQII010000048.1 GCA_947623875.1 uncultured Oscillospiraceae bacterium | reverse complement strand
CCGGCATGCCGTTTGCTCTGCTGGTCACCGAGAGCGCCGGATACCGCTACATCAACTACTATGGCAACTACATCTCCAGTGCCAGCGCGTTTACCACGCCGCTGACCAAGCTGCTGAATGGCGATTTTGGTGACGACTACAATCGGCCCAGCAACACCGTGAATTTGAGCGTGGCAGGCACCGAGGACTGGAACATGGCCTACAGCATCTATGACCTCACAAACCGCCAGCGGAATGTGTACGGCCAGTCCAGCCTTGCACTCAGTGCATCCCTCAGCGAGGCCGCCATGCAGCGGGCGGCGGAGCTGGCCGTCTATTACGACTCCACCCACACCAGACCTAACGGCTTGCCCTACTATACTGCGGTGAATGGATACTTCTCTGACCTCGCTGAGAATATCGACTATGACACCACGTCCTATGATGCAAATGCCTTTCTGACCACTTGGATGAACTCCACGGCGGACAGGGCAAACATTCTGAGCGCAGGATATAACCAGGTGGGCATCGGCGTCTTCCGGGCGGAGGACAGGGTCTTCGCCGTGCAGCTCTTTGGCACCGGCAACAGTGCCACCACCTACCCCAGCTATACCGCGAAGAACGCAGTGCGTACCGTGGAGACAGTGCCCTACAACGTGGACTTCTCCATGACAGGGGACAGGAGCGTCATCCTGCCAATCACCGGCACCGGGAAGCTGGTCTTTGACATCACCAACGCCTATACCCGCACCCTTACCCGGGTAGTTCCCAAGTACTCCAACGACTACTCCGTGGTAGACGTCACGGTGGATGAGACCGGCGCCATCGTCCTCACCGGCCTCAGAACCGGCGAGTGCGACCTCACCTTCAAGGCGTACAACAGCCAGACCAGCGGCATCACGGTGCATGTCATCGTGCGGTCTCGGAATCTGGACGGCACCTGCGGTGAAGATGCCACCTACATCCAGGACTACGCCAACGGCACCCTCACCGTATCCGGCAACGGCCCCATGACCAACTACACCACCAGCAAGCTGCCGGACTGGGATAAGAACTCCATCAAGTCCGCCGTTGTGAGAAGCAACATCACCCATGTGGGCGACCGCGCCTTCGCCAATGCCGCCAATCTCACCGCTGTAACCCTGCCTGACACCCTGGTCTCTATCGGCACCGGCGCCTTCTACGGCACCGCTATCACCAGCGTCACCATTCCCGCCAGCGTAGTTTCCATCGGGGACAACGCCTTTGTGAGCTGCCCCAATCTGAAGGACATCTACTACGGCGGCACCCAGGCCATGTGGAATCAGATCTGCAAGGACATCACGGACTTCTCCGGCATCCGACTCCACTATGGCACCGGCTCCTTCCCGATGTACGGCACATTAGGAAGCAAAGTTCTCAACTGGAGCTATAGACAGGAAAGTGGCACCCTGGTTATCTTGGGCAGCGGCAAATCCTGGCCCGGCAATGCGCCCCAGCCCTTCGACGTCTTTAACAACAACATTCGCACCCTCACCCTCCAGACCGGCGTTGAAGAACTGCAGACCGGCATTCTGAACGGCCTCACCAACCTGGAGAAGGTAACCCTTGCGGCATCGGTAACCAGCATCGACCTGCCTCACACTGAGCACATGAAGGAGCTCCGCCTGGAGGGCGGCGCCACCCAGTGGGCCAGCCTGAAGAGCAAGATCTCCCTGCCAGACGGCTGCAACGTGGTGCTGGTGAATCGGGACGGCTCCATCCAGACCGAGTCCGCAGGGGAGAGAATGAGTTACTCCGAGGTACGGGATGCCAGCGGCAAGCTGCAGTCTTTGGACATCACCCTCCACAGCAAGGCGGACACCTTGGCAGTAACCCTTCCTGCGGGGATCACCGCAGGCGTCTCCGTGCGCATCCTCAACGACAACATACAGCCGGTGGAGGTCACCGTACCGGTTACCAACCCCACGCCGGGCATGGTGGTGACCTACATCGATCCCTCCGGGCAGACGGCGATTGTCCGGGACTGCGCCGTGAAGGACAACGGACTGGTGTTCACTATCAAAGGCGGCACCTATGAGACCATCTCCATCGCAGACTACACCAGGAGCTTCACCGATGCGCAGGACTGGTCCAAGGGCGCTGTGGAGTTTGTGGTGGCCCGCAACCTCTTCACGGATGCCAGCGGCACCGCATTTGGCGGCAAAGACATCATGACCCGCGGCATGGTGGTAACCACCCTGTACCATCTGGCCAATGAACCCCATGTCGATACCACCACCGGAGAGGTTAACTTCTCAGACGTCAGCCCGGAGGACTTCTGGTATGAGCCTGCAGTGTGGGCCGCCACCAACGGCGTTATGGTGGGCTACGATACTGGCACATTTGGCGGCGAAGAAGGTCTCCAGCGGCAGCAGCTGGCAGTGGTTCTGTACCAGTATGCCAAGTGGATGGGCTGTGATGTCTCCAGCACCACCAGTCTCGCTTCCTTCACCGATGCTGGCTCTGTGGGCAGCTGGGCAAAACCTGCCATGGAGTGGGCCGTCTCCATTGGCCTCATCAACGGTATGGGCAATAACATACTGGCCCCAACGAACACAGCCACCCGCGCCGAGGTGGCAGCCATGGTGAAGAACTACTGCTCCGTGGTACTGCACAAGGACATCGCCCAGTAAGAACGATAAAACCGCCGCCGGGCAAACCGGCGGCGGTTTTGCATGCTATGAGAAGGACGGGTACGGGATCTGCCGTACAGGCGGCTCCCTCTTGGTATTTTCATCCAGCCGAACGATCCAGGCGTTGGGAATGGCGGTGGTAATGATCTCCCGGTTCAGATTGAACCAGCTGCGACACTTGTCCAAGACGATGGCATCGGAAGACACCACATGTTTCATGCCTTCCAGGGCGCCGTCCACCGCCGGCAGCAGTTCCACCTGCAGCTCCACCGGATAATGCGCCGCCTCGTCCAACAGGAAGGACTTGAGCCGGCCGGAGTTGGACACCGGCTGGTCCAGGTAGATGGTTGCCCGCCGTACACCCAGGGTTTGAAACTGCTGCAGCAGCAGGTGTACCGCCATCTCCGTCTTGTCTACGATCCGGTAAGTGCCCCGGAGGCCTGCCAGATCCCGAATGGTGCCGTCCATCCCCTGGAGCAGGATGGAGCCAGAGAGTGCCACCTCCAGGGTGATGATGGTGTTGAAGCCGTCCACGAACAGAGAAGAAGGAGCGGTCTTGAGGCGCTTCTGCTCCCGGTTGGCTAGGGCTGCATCGGTGGAGACAATCCGGGCCAGGGCCAGCCGCTGCCGCTCTGCCAGAAGGTGATGGTTGCACACAAAGGTGGAGGCGGATTTCAGATCGTAGCCCCGGTTGATGAGGTAGGTGAGTTCCTGGGCCGCCGTCTGGAGCTTCTCCAAAGACTTGCGCCCAAAGAGAATATCGTCCATGGGATCGAATCCACGCCGCACTACATCCATTGTTCACACGCTCCTCTCCAGGCAATCTGATCCGCCAGGTTTGCTTCAGAATACCATAAACGAGGAGAAAGCGCAAGAAGTTCTATGGAGATCCTTACAAGGTGTGAACCGCAGGGACTGGAAAAGACCGGGGGATTCCCAGTGGACAACAAGTTGAAATCGTGGTAGAATCCAGGGGATCCACGAAAGGATGTGATAGTCTTTGAAATTCGCCAGTTCTGATGTTCCAATGATGGAGCGTCCGCATTTTAACGGCGGTGAGGGCAGCCTCTACGCCAAGATGGTGCAGCGGGACGAGGTGCGCATCATGATGCACGGTGTGGTGCCGCCGGGGGCCTCCATCGGTCTGCACACCCACAGCGACACCATGGAGGTGGTTTTTGTCCTCTCTGGAAAAGGCCGCGCCATTGTTGATGGGGTGGAGGAGTCCCTGGAGGCGGGAGACTGCCACTACTGTCCCAAGGGTTCCAGCCACACGGTACTAAACGATGGTCCCGATGATCTGGTGCTCTGTGCCGTGATCCCCAAGGTGTGAGGGATGGCTATGCCCCAGGACCCTATGATTCTCTTCAGCTGGCTGAACACCAAGCTGCGGGATGAATATCCCAGTCTGGAGGAGCTCTGTGCCGCGGAGGGCGCGGATCAGGACCAGATCACCGCCACTCTAGAGGCCATCGGCTTCTCCTACGACCCCCAAAAGAACCGCTTTGTATAGCGGCACATACCACTCTTCACGAAGGAGGTACAAAACATGTCTCTGATTCACAAGCCGGACTGCCTGTTCTGCAAGATCGTAAAGGGGGAGATCCCCTCCAAGAAGGTCTATGAGGACGACCAGTGCTATGCCTTTTACGACATCGCCCCCGCCGCGCCGGTGCATTTCCTGGTAATCCCCAAGACCCACATCGGCTCCTGCGGGGAGATCACCCCGGAGAACGAGGCCCTGGTGGGCCACATGTTCTCGGTGATTACCAAGGTTACCCAGGAGATGGGCATCACGGACTTCCGGGTGGTGTCCAACTGCGGTCCTCAGGCCGGCCAGTCTGTGCCCCATCTGCACTTTCATGTGCTGTCTGGGCGGGATCTCACCTGGCCTCCGGGCTGAGAATCCATCTCAAAAGCAAAACTGCCCGGCGCGGAGCCCTTCCGCGCCGGGCAGCGTGCTTATTCCGTTGGGTGTTCCGCAGCATCTGGGGCCCAGGGAGACCAGGCGGGACCGGTGCCCGAGAAGGTGATCCAATAGCCCTCCCCGCAGCGGGGCTGCCACTGCCAGCGGTTTCGATTCTCCCCGGGGAAGAGGGCCTGCATGAGGATGGCGATGGTGCCGCCGTGGACCACTGCCACGGTGTCTCTGCCGTCCAGCAGGATCCGCTGCAAGGCGGTCAGCACCCGGGTGGCCATGGCGTTGCCACTCTCCCCACCCGGCGGGATATTGGCATCGTTGTCCCCGGTGATCCACCGCTGATAGGCGGGGTCTGCTTTCAGTTCGTCATAGGTACAGCCCTCAAAGACGCCGAAGTTCAGCTCCCGGAGGTCCGGGTCCGTCTCATAAGGAACGTGTCCGAAGAGCAGATCCAGGGTCTCAGTGCACCGCAGCATGCCGCTGGTGAGAAAACGGGCGCCGGGCGGGGCGGTGTACCGGAGTCCCTGCAGTGCCGCTCTGCCGGCGGGTGAGAGGGGCAGGTCTGATGCGCCGCAGTATCGGTGAGCCTCGGTGTCTGCGGTGCTGCCGTGGCGGAGCAGGCACAGGATCACTTGATCTGCACCCCCAGTCCGCAGAAGACCCGATAGACGTGTTTTGCCTCTTCGGCGAGATACTGGAGCAGTTTGCCGGTCTCCTCCCGCCACTTCCGGTCTTCCGGCTCCAGGGGGACAATGCCGGAGCTGATGTCCCGGCAGATCAGCATGCTGTCCTCCCACCAGTCTCGGTTCTTTTGAAACCAGTCCACCACATCGGTTCCGTCCCGGATCATGTCCCAAACCATGGATTCCAGATGGGTGATGCAGGACTTGTGGGCTGCAGGAGCGGTGGGAATCTCGCAATCCCAGATCTCCTCTTCGGAGATGCCATACCGCTTCTGGACAAAAGTGCGCTTGCCCATATAGGCGCCGCCAATGAAAAGCTCCATAGGTCCTCCTTTCAGCAAGGGATGAGAAAGTTGGCCAGGGTATAAAAGGCGATACCGGAGAGCTCAGACAAGGTGAGGGCATATCCCGCCACATCTCCGCTCACCCCGCCCAAGGCGCGGACCGCCTGCCAGAGGGCGAGACCGTACCCCAGCAGCGCCCCGATGAGGCCGATGCCACAGGGGAGCGAACAGAGAAAACCGGCTGCTGTGAGTAAAATTGCTGTTCCCAGCACCACCCACGGGATCACTCTGGGTCGCTTCTCTGCCTGATACTGGCTGGTGGGCAGCGGCGGCAGGGTGGTGACCGCCAGGGCAGAGCCGCACCGGCTGAGAGCCGGCAGCAGCAGGAGGAAGCGCCCATCCACACTGCCGGCGGAGAGAAAGGCGAACTGGGCCAGCAGCAATAGACCGCAGCTGGCCACGGCCATGGATCCCACATGGGGGTCCTTCAGGATCTTGAGACGGGTCTCCCGGTCCCGCCAGGAGCCGATGGCGTCTGAGACATCCAGAAAGCCGTCCAGGTGGAGAAATCCGGTGAGGAGAAAGGGCAGGGCGCAGAGGACAATGCCCTGCACCGTGAGGGGCAGGTTCCAGGAGGGAAAGAGCCAGGCGGGAATGGCCCAGAGGAGACCCAGCAGCAGGCCGGTTAACGGGAGAAAGAGAGGCATCCACGGCCGGGCGTCCTCCCGCCAGGGCAGTTTGGGCAGGGGAAGGGCCGTAAACATCCCAAGGCACATGCCAAGGGCGGTGATGAGACGTCTCATGCGGGCAGTTCCCCCTTCCAGACCGTTGGCAGGCCAAAGCAGACCTCCGCCACGGTATTCGCCCGGGCAGCCAGGATGCAGCTGAGGGCACCCAGGCCCTTCCGGAAACACTCCGTGGCAGGGTCGTAATGGATGGCGTCTTCAAAGAGCAGATCGGAGACGAACACGGCGTGCTGTACCTGGTCTGCCAGAGCCAGCAGACCCTCCCGGCAGCGAGACAATGCATCCGGATCCGGCACCCATTGCAGCTCCGGACGATAGAGCTCATTGGTGAAAAGGGCAGTGACGCTGTCCAGCAGCACCGTAGCTTCTCGGGGCAGCCTTGGCACCAGGTCTATGAGATTCCGCTCCCGCTCGATGGTCTGAAACCCCAGGCCTTCTCTCCGCTGGATGTGGCGCTGAATCCGCAGCTGGTCTTCCTCGTCTGATGGATGCATGGTGGCGAGATAGAGGAGCCGGCCCTCAGCCGCCAGGGTACAGGCGATCCTCTGGGCCAAATCCGATTTGCCGCTCTTGGAGCCGCCAGCGAGAAAGACGGTCATGGGCGGTCCTCCTGGGCGCGGATCTCGGCGAGGTAGCTGTCATCGATGCCAGCATCGTCAAAAGTGGCCATGTCCCGGAGCACGGTGCAGGCGGCTTCCAGGATGGGGAATGCCAGCAGAGCACCGCTGCCCTCGCCAAGGCGCATGTCCAGGTCGAGGAAGGGTTTCAGCTGCAGGGCCTCCATGGCCAACCGGAAGCCGGGCTCTGCAGAGGCGTGGGAGGGAATCATGTAGTCCCGGACGGCGGGGCAGATCCGCATGGCCAGGAGGGCCGCCACCGCACAAGGGAATCCGTCCACAATCGCCGGTCTGCGGGCGTGAGCACAGCCCAGAAAGGCCCCGCACATGGCGGCCAGATCCAATCCGCCCACCTTGGAGAGCACGTCCAACGGATCTTTGGGGTCCGGCCGGTTCACCGCCAGCGCCCTACGGATCACCTCAATTTTGTGCTGCAGCATGTCGTCTGTAAGGCCGCCGCCTCTGCCTGTTACTGTCGCAGGGTCCACGCCCAGGAGAGCGGCCAGCACCGCAGAGGCGGTGGTGGTGTTGCCGATGCCCATCTCTCCAATGGCTACGGCATCTGCCTCTTCGCCAGCCGCTATTGCCGCCAGATAGGCCGTATGAATTGCCGTAGCCGCTATGGACTTTCTCATGGCAGGGCCAACCGCGATGTTCTCCGTGCCCGAGATTAATTTCACCGGTATGATGAAACCGTCGCGGGTGTCTTCTTTCAGTCCCACATCGAAGACCTGAATCTGCACCCCCATCTGCTTTGCCAGCACGCCGGCGCCGGTGCGGTACAGACTGATATTTTCCGCCTGAATCCGGGAGACGGACTGAGGGGCACTGGAGACGCCCTCGGACACCACCCCGTTGTCTGCGGCAAAGACCAGCAGCACTTTCTTTTGGACAGAGAGATTCAGTGTGTTCCGGATGCCGGCCAGTTGGATGCTCAGATCCTCCAGACGGCCCAGACTGCCCGGGGGCTTGGCCAGCTTCGCCTGCCGCCGGCGGGCGGCGTACATTGCAATCTCGGAAAGAGGGACAATGAAGTTTTGGTGAGAGAGTGGGAAGACAGCAGACAAGGTATATTCCTCCTCAGGAAAAGATCTGGTACTATGCCGCTATGATAGCAGGGCAGGAGCTGTATTGCAAGATTGGCCGCTATGTGTTTTTCTGGACAATTCTGGCGCAGTTTGGTACAATGTAGGAAAATCGGCAGGGAGGGGTGTGTATGCAGACTGTCCTCGCGATTCTCACCGGCTTTCTTCTGGACCTCATCCTCGGGGATCCCCATTCCATCCCCATCCGGTGTCTGCCATGGGTTGGGAGATCGCCCATCTGGAGAAATGCTTTCGCAATCTCTTTCCCAAGTCCCCGGCGGGAGAGCAGGGCGCCGGACTGCTGCTCTGGGGCATCATGGCGGTGCAGTGCTGGCTCATTCCCGCCGCCGTGCTGTATGGCTGCGGGCTGATTCACCCGGTGCTGCAATGGGGCATCGAGAGTGTCATGTGCTGGCAGATCCTGGCTGTCAAGTCCCTGCGGGTGGAGGCCATGAAAGTACACGCCGCCCTGCAGAAGGGCACCCTGGAGGATGCCCGGCAGGCGGTCTCCATGATCGTAGGCCGGGACACCGCCAGACTGGACCGGGACGGTGTGATCCGCGCTGCGGTGGAGACGGTGGCGGAGAACACCGCTGATGGGGTGGTGGCACCGCTGATGTACCTGGCCCTGGGAGGTGCGCCTCTTGGTTTCCTCTACAAGGCGGTGAACACCATGGACTCCATGCTGGGCTACACAGACCCGCCCTATACCCACATCGGCCTGGTGCCCGCCCGGATGGACGACCTCTTCAACTTCCTCCCAGCTCGGCTCTCCGCGCTGCTCTTCCTGGCGGCAGGCGGTGTTCTGGGCCTGGATATCCGCAACGGCTGGCGGATCTTCCGGCGGGACCGGTACAACCACGCCAGCCCCAACTCCGCCCAGACGGAGTCCGCCTGTGCCGGCCTTTTGGGGGTGCAGCTGGCGGGAGACGCCTGGTACCACGGGGTGCTGCACAAAAAGCCCACCATCGGCGATGACCAGCGGCCCATCCGGCTGGAGGACATCCCCAGGACCTGCGCGGTGGAAACCGTTACCGCCAGTCTGGCCCTGATCCTGCTGGTAGGCGTCCGATTCGCTGTATTCAATATCATGTAAAGGAGTCTGATGAACCAATGGAACAAGGCCAGATTTGTGATCGCGCCGTCGTCCGTGTCCATCACGGCGGTGTAGGAGACAAGCGGAAGATCCGCCTGGATTTCTCTACCAGCTGCAATCCCCTGGGCACCAGCCCGGCGGCCCTGCAGGCGGTACAGCAGGCCGCTGCCGCCCTGGACGTCTATCCCGAGCCCATGTACTATAAGCTGCGGGAGTCCATCAGCAAACCGGTATTCCTGTCTCCGCTGAATGTGACTGTGGGAAACGGGGCCACCTCTTTGATATACAGCTGGTTCCACTGCATCAGCGATGTACCGGTGGTGATTCCGGAGCCCACCTTCAGCGAGTACCGGGCCGCCGCTCTGACGGCCGGCCGGACGGTGATCCCGTATGCCATGCAGCAGGAGGATGGGTTCCAGATTACGGAGGACTTTGTGCGCTTTGTACGGAGCCAAAAGAACGTGGCCGTGGTGATCTGCAACCCCAACAATCCCTCCGGTACCCCGGTGAATCCCCAGGTGTTTCAGAGCCTGCTGCGCCTCTGCGGGAAGACGATCCGCCACCTGCTGATCGATGAGAGCTTTCTGGATCTCTCGGACGGCGATAGCGACAGCCTGTTTCATGTGCGCTCTCTCCCGCAGATCTATGTCCTTCGGGCCCTTACCAAGAGCCACGGCCTGGCAGGCGTGCGCTTTGGGTACGGCTTCACCACAGACGCCGATCTCTCCACAGACATCATGTACGACCAGCCCGCCTGGAGCGTATCCACCTTGGCAGTGGCGGCAGCTGCGGCAGCCCTGAAGGATAAGGACTGGCCGGTGAAGGCCAGAGAGATCATCGTGCCGGAGCGGCAGCGGCTCACCCAGGAGCTCACCGCCCTGGGGATGCAGGTGATCCCCTCCCAGAGCAATTTCATCCTCTTTCAAGGGCCGGCATGGCTGCAGGATAAGGTCCGCGGCAAGGGCATTCTGATGCGGGACTGCTCTGATCTCCCCGGCCTGAAGCGGGGCTGGTGCCGCATCGCGGTCCGCAAGCCGGAGGAAAATGAGGAACTGCTGAATGCCATCCGCACGGTGCTGGAGGAGCAGAAGCTGAAGAAGGGAAAATAATCGTCCATGGCATGGAACATCATGGTGCAGGGGACCATGTCCAACGTGGGCAAGAGCCTTCTGGCGGCGGCCCTCTGCCGGATCTTTCGGCAGGACGGATACAGAGTGGCGCCCTTCAAGAGCCAGAACATGTCCCTGAACTCCTTTGTGACGGCAGACGGGGGCGAGATGGGGCGGGCCCAGGTGGTGCAGGCCCAGGCCGCCGGCATCGCCCCGGACGTGCGGATGAACCCCATTCTTCTGAAGCCCACCTCAGACGTGGGCAGCCAGGTGATCGTCCGGGGAAAAGCCCTCGGCAACATGCGGGCCCGGGAGTACTTCCGGAGGAAGCGGGACTTTCTGCCGGAGGTGCTGGAGGCGTATCGGAGTCTTGCCGCGGAGTACGACATCATCGTGATCGAGGGCGCCGGCAGCCCGGTGGAGATCAACCTCCGGGACAACGACATCGTGAACATGGGCCTTGCCGATGCGGTGGATGCCCCGGTCTTGCTGGTGGGGGACATCGACCCCGGCGGCGTGTTTGCCCAGCTCTACGGCACGGTATCCCTGCTGCGGCCCCAGGAGCGGGCCCGGGTGAAAGGCCTTGTGATCAACAAGTTTCGAGGGGACCCCGCCATCCTGGCGCCCGGGGTACAGATGCTGGAGGACCTCTGCAAGGTGCCGGTGGCGGGGCTGATCCCCTGGATGCGCCTGGACATCGATGATGAGGACAGCCTCAGCCAGCGTCTCACCGGGGACAACCCGCCGGGCCTTCTGGACATCGCAGTGATACGCCTCCCGCGGATCTCCAACTTCACAGACTTCAGCCCGCTGGCGGACCGCGCTGCGGTGTCCCTCCGCTATGTGGACAGCGTGAGGAGGCTGGGAGAGCCGGACCTGATCCTGCTCCCCGGCACCAAGAGTACCATCGCAGATCTCAAGTGGCTCCGGGAGACCGGCCTGGAGGCGGCTATCCTCAAGTTTGCGGCGAGGGATGTGCCCGTCCTCGGGATCTGCGGGGGCTATCAGATGCTGGGCCGTGAGATCCGGGATCCGGAGGGCGTGGAGGCGGCACCGGGCACCGCGCTCCGGGGCATGGGCCTTCTGGATCTGGATACCGTCTTTGAAGCGGACAAAGTACAGACCCAGCGACAGGGCGTGTTCCAGGATGTCTCCGGCATTCTCTCCGGCCTCAACGGCCTTGCCTACCAGGGCTATGAGATCCACATGGGCCAGGCAGGGGAGCACCCGGTGCTCCAGTGCCAGGGGAACGTGTACGGCACCTGGCTCCACGGCCTTTTCGATGGGCCGTCTATCGCCGAGACGGTGCTCACCGCGCTGGCCGCCCGCAAAGGCATCAACCTGCAGGACGTCCAGCCGGTGGACCGGGAGGCCTATCGGGAGCAGCAGTACGACCTTCTGGCGGACACCGTCCGAAAGGGCATGCACATGGATCTGGTGTACCGGATCCTGCAGCGGAGAACATAGGAGGGAAGTTCCGTGACCGATCATCCCTGCGCCATCCCCAACAGCAGCCGCTTCTTCCAGAACCGGGACTGCGCCTATTTCCCGTGCCACAGCGGCGCGGACCCGGCCACCTTCAGCTGTCTCTTCTGCTACTGCCCCCTGTACGCCCTGGGGGAGCGCTGCGGCGGCAATTTCCGGTACACCGCCAGCGGCATCAAGAGCTGTGAGGCCTGTCTGGTGCCCCATCAGCCAGGCAACTACGCCCGCATCCTGGACGGCAGCCGCCTGGTGTGCGAACTGGTGCGCAGGCCGCCGGTCTCGGAGGGGAAGAACTGAGCAGAATTGGTCCCAAGATGTGATTCCTATCTGGAATATGCAGAAATGCATGACGGTGAAAGAGTTTTGGTACAGTGCTTTGCCAAGAAAAATACGGACTGTATAACAGAAACGGCCCAGCCGTAGAGCGCATGTGCTCTGCAACTGGGCCGTTTTTGCTGTTCGATGAGAAGCGGCCTGTCTCCCGCACAAGGGAGACAGGCCACTTGTCTAGCTATGGATGTGATGCCGTGCCGGTGCGATCACACAACCAGGAAGAACTTCACCAGGAAGATGGCGGAGATCACGTAGGTGAGCGGGGAGATCTCCTTGGCCTTGCCGGTGAAGAGCTTGATCACGGTGTACGCGATCATCGCGAGGCCGATGCCGTGGCCGATGGAGCCGGAGATGGGCATGGCCAGCAGCATGATGGAGACGGGAACCACCTGGGAGATGTCATCGAAGTCGATGTTCTTCAGCCCGCCGATCATCAGGATACCCACATAGATCAGAGCAGCGGAGGTAGCGGCTGCGGGGATCAGGGCGGCGATGGGGGACAGGAAGATGCACACCAGGAACAGAATGCCGGTGGTGAGGGCGGTGAGGCCGGTGCGTCCGCCGGCCTCCACGCCGGAGGCGGATTCCACGAAGGTGGTAACGGTGGAGGTGCCGGTGCAGGCGCCGGCCACGGTGCCGATGGCGTCGGAGAGGAGGGCATTCTTCATGCCGGGCATGTTGCCGTCCTTATCCAGCATACCGGCGCGGCTGGCAGTGCCCACCAGGGTGCCGATGGTGTCGAACATATCGATCATGCAGAAGGTGATGACCAATGTCACGATGGTGAAGAAGCCGATGTCCACGAAGCCCTGGAAGTTGAACTTAAAGAGGGTGGTCTCCACCATATCGCCAAAGGGCGGCAGGAAGGAGGCCGTGGCCAGGCTGGCAAAGGGGTTGGTATGCAGGAAGACCGCCTCGCCCACCCAGTAGACGATGGAGGCGATGAGCATGCCCAGGAGCACCGAGCCCTTGAAGCCCTTCTGAGACAGGATCACGATGGCGAAGAGGCCTACGAACATGGTCACCACGGTGAGCACCATCTGGGGATAACCGGAGCCCATGGTGTCTGAGGCCACGCCGGCAGTGAGGGAGCCGAAGAAGTTGGCCATGGCGTAGAACGGGCCGCCGGTCTCGGAGTACACGCCGGCATTAGAGCCGAAGCCGATGTTCATCAGCATGAAGCCGATGCCGGGGCCGATGCCCAGACGGACCCCCAGGGGGATGGCGTCCACGATCTTCTCGCGGATATTCAGAACGGACAGGATGACGAACACGATGCCCTCAATCAGGATGATGATCAGGGCGGCCTGGTACGAGGCGGTGTAGGTCATGCCGGTGATGGCGGCTACGTTGCCCACAACCACTGCAAAGAAGCTGTTCAGGCCCATGCCGGGGGCCAGTGCGAACGGCTTGTTGGCCAGGAATGCCATGCACACCATGCCGATAAAAGATGCGATGCATGTGGCCATGAAAACGCCGTTCCAGAGTTGGGATCCGGTGTCGAAGTTGGTGAGCAGGTTGGGATTCAGTGCGATGATGTACGCCATGGTCATGAAGGTGGTGATACCTGCCATGATCTCTGTGCGCACATTGGTGCCATTTTCTTTTAGCTTAAAAATGGACTCCATAAGACTCTCTCCTTTTCTCTTGTGAATTGGGATTCAGAAAGATGGGTCGGCACACTGTGATTTTACACCATTTCCGCATTTTGGTCAATCGTAAAATGGAAGATTTGGGAAGTGCGTATAAGAAATGGTCGTTTCATCAAGAAAAATGGAAGAAAGCACAAATCTGGCGGGATTCAATTGTCTGGGCGATTTCCCGAGAACCAGGGGGTGGGCGGTTCCACGCAAACTTTACCCCAAATGAGGCTTGCAATACCGCTGTCGATCTGCTAAGATACGCCGGCTTAGCCAATGCGGGCTGAAACGTGCAAAGGAGCAGATACACTATGCCGTCCAGGTGGAAAAAGTACATAGGGGACCGTGCCTTCTATCAGAGATTGTTTGCGGTCATGCTGCCGGTATTGCTGCAGAATGTGATCACCAATTTCGTCAGCCTGCTGGACAACGTGATGGTGGGCCGGGTGGGAACCGAGCAGATGTCCGGCGTGGCCATCGTGAACCAGCTGCTGTTCGTGTTCAACCTCTGCATCTTTGGAGGCCTGGCCGGTGCCGGCATCTTTACCGCCCAGTTCCATGGGAAAGGGGATCCGAAAGGCGTCCGGGACACCATGCGGCTGAAGCTCTTTATGGCAGTGGCATCTGTGATACTGTTTCTGGCCATCTTCCTCACAGCCGGCGGGCCTCTCATCCGGCTCTTTCTCCATGAGGGAGTGGAGGCCCTGGATCTGGAGGCCACCTTCCAATACGGCAAGGACTATCTGGCGGTGATGCTCTGGCAGATGGTACCCTTTGCCTTTGGACAGATCTACGCCAGCACATTGAGAGAGACAGGGGAGACCGCCCTTCCCATGACCGCCGGTGTGGTGGCCACCCTGGTGAACCTCTGCCTCAACTATCTTCTGATCTTCGGCAAATTCGGCTTTCCCACCCTGGGTGTGGTAGGCGCCGCCATCGCCACGGTGATCGCCCGGTTTGTGGAGATGCTGATTGTGGTGAGCTGGACCCATCTCCACCGGAAGAAATGCCCCTATATCGAAGGTGTCTGGCACACTCTGCGGGTGCCGCTGGCCTTGGCCAAGCAGACCGCGATTCTGGGAGCGCCCCTTCTTGCCAACGAGGTTCTCTGGTCCGGCGGCATGGCAGTGCTCAACCAGTGCTACTCCCTTCGTGGCCTGGAGGTGGTCTCCGCCTTCAACATCTCCACCACAGCTTCCAACCTGTTTTTCTGTTCCTTCCTGGCCATGGGCACCACTGTGTCCATCATCGTGGGGCAGCACCTGGGAGCAGGGGATCTGGAGCGGGCTGTGGACGAGGACCGAAAATTGATCTTCTTCGCCGTGGTGCTGAGCATCGGCGTGGGCATTGTGATGTATGCCGTCTCGCCGGCGATTCCCATGCTGTACAACACCACCGATGCAGTCCGGGCTCTGGCGGTGCGGCTGCTGCGGGTGGCCGCCATCATGATGCCCATCAACGCCTATATCAACTCTGCGTACTTCACTCTGCGGTCCGGGGGCAAGACCATCATCACCTTCCTCTTTGACAGCTGCTACGTCTGGGTGATCAGCATCCCGGCGGCCTTCCTGCTGAGCCGCTTCACCGCCATGCCGGTGGTGGAGATGTACTTTGTGGTGGAGGGGCTGAACCTCATCAAAGTGGTGATCGGCGCACTGATGCTGCGCAGCCGCCGCTGGGTGAACAACCTGGTGGAGCAGCACTGAAACCCCAAGATGCGATAAAAACAGTCCATGCACTCCCGGGAATGCATGGACTGTTTTCTGCGATGGGTTGTATTTTAGAGAAGAACTGCCGCCCTACAGGCTTATCCTCAGACAAGGAAAACTCCTGTACAGCGTTGTCCTATCAGGCGATTCCCGGGGGAACCGGCAGGGTGCGGTCTGCCCCGTCCAGGGTGTAGCAAATGCAGTTGATGGCAGGATCCCACCGGACGTTCTCCGCCGTGCAGAGGTGGCGGAGCTCCTGGTAGTCCTTCTTCTGGGCATCATTCCAGTTGGCCAGATTGTCTGAGGTGAGGAATACTGTCCCCAGAAGGGCGTTTACCCGGGCCAGCAGCAGCTTCTCGCTGTATGTGAGGGTGAGGTTTTCGTCCCGGAGGAAGAACACATCCGGGTCGCTGCCCCAGACTCTGCCGTTCAGGGCCCGGCGGCTGATGGTGTTGCCGATGGCCTGTTTCGTGGACACCCGCTCCCGGTGGAGCACCCGCATGTAGGGCTTGTCGTCCCAGTCCAGGCTCACATCGCAGCTGATGCGGCAGTAGTCCACCCGGCCGAAAGCGGGCATGAGCGGCACGCCGCAGCCCAGGATCAGCTTGTCTCCGCAGACCTCCCGGAGGAAGTCCATGGCCCGGATCATGCGGCCGGCGCGGCTCTCTGTGGCGGTGCCGAAGGGGGCTGCCCCATAGAGGAAGTCCAGCTTCACAAGGTCGAAGCCCCACTCCTGGAGGACCCGGTGGAAGACCTGCCGCAGGTAGTCCTGAACCCCGGGATGGTCGATATCGAGAGAATAGAAGCCGCCCCAGTTAGATCCCAGCAGCCAGGGGGACCCGTTTACCTTCAGCAGCCAGTCCGGGTGCTCTGCGGCGAGACGGGAGGTCTTCTGGC
>CANQII010000047.1 GCA_947623875.1 uncultured Oscillospiraceae bacterium | reverse complement strand
TCCGGTGCTGTATCCTGGCCGCTGGCATCCTGCCAGAGCCCCGGAGCAGGCGGGATCTGCGCGATGACAGGGTCCCGGTGCACTACAGTGTTCCGCATCTCGCCCTGGGCATCGGTGAGGATCCAAAGCATGTAAATCTCTGGGATGTTTGTGATATCCCCGTGGGAATTGCCGGAGCTTGCCAACAGCTGCAGAATCTCCTGCTTCGCGGCACAATCCGCCAGGTTCAGAAGTTCCGGCGTGATAGCGACGTCCGGCACGAACTTGATACAAAAGGCAATATGATCGGTAGGATCCATTTCAGTTCACTCCTTTGAAGGTCGGTATGGGTTTGGGGTCGTCTTTTGGCGCTGCCGGGCGGCAAACCCAATCGCAGCGGTAAGGGATATTGTAGCTGATTTTGAAAAGAAAGTCAATCAAAAAATGCGAAAAGCGTACACTTTCTGTATGAACATTGAATGTCCCACAACAATTAAAGATCTGTATTACAATCGTATGCTATTGTAATACAAAATGCTGCATGTATAACACAAGACTTTCAAAATGGAAATTGATGGAAATACTCTCACCATCCAGGATGGAAGAGCCCCGCCCGGGATATCCCCGGGCGGGGCTATGAGGTTCATTATAGGGGAATACGGGTCTGCTCGTCGGTGGCCAGATCCCGCCAGTCGTCTGCGATGTGAAGGAGATCGGCAGAGAGCTCCGGACTCTGCAGGCGCATACAGCCGCAGTCTGTGTCCGGCTTGCCCAACAGGTCCAGGCCGCCGTACCACAGCAGTTTCTGGTCCAGTACCGCGAATTCCTGACAGCACCCCGGAATCCGATGCACCGGGATGTTCCGGATGTAGAGCAGGTCCAGTGAGGCCGCCAGACTGGTCTCCTCCTCTGCGGTGAGGTCCTCGGTGGCGGGGAGGAAGATCTCTGCGGAGACACCGGGGCGGAGGCGCTTGAGGAAGTCCTGCACCTTGGTCTGGGTGAGGAGTCTGCCGGAGAGAATCACCTGGCTTCTGGCCTGGGAGAGGTCGTCCTGGAAGGTCTTGCGGTAGTCCTTCTCGGTGAAGAGCCGGTTGCCCTCGGGAGGAACGGTGGAGTTGCTCCGCACGCTGTATCCGCTCTCGGCATAGGCCCGCAGCCGTTTCTGGTACATCCCCAGCAGCTTGGTGATCTGGTGGTCCACGTAGTCATAGACGTAGACGGTGGACTTCCCCTGATAAGCCCGGTTGAGCCGGCCCACAAACTGTTGGACCAGGTCCTGGGAGGACACCGGCATGGTAAGCATCAGGGTATCCAGACGGGAGAGATCGAAGCCCTCGCCGGCATACTGTCCGGTGGCGATGAGCACCAGCGGCTCTTCCGGCTGCAGGTGCAGCAGCAGCTCCTGTTTGCGCCGCCGCTCTTTGGGACTGTCCTTTCCCGTAAGGGAGATCACCTGGGCGGGGAGGTCTTTCAGCATCCCCTCCAGCTTTCTGGCGTGCTCCACCCGCTGGGTGAGGACCAGGGGAGAGCGGCCTTGTTCGATGGCGTCCTTCACATCCTGAATGATGCGGGCGTTGCGGTCCTTATCATCGATCATCGCCTGGCAGGCGTCGTTGAGCTCCCAGGGGTGATCCAGGGTAAACGGCTCCCGGAAGTTGGTGAACCGGGGGATGAGCACCCGGGTGAGGCCGTCCTTTTCCGCCTGTTCCTTGGCGGACACCCGATAGCGGATGGGGCCCAGAATGAACCGGACCAGCGGCCCTTTGGAGTCTGTACGGTTGGGGGTGGCGCTGAGACCCAGGAGATAGCGGGCATCCGATTCCATGACGATCTGCTGGAAGCTCTCTGCCGCCACATGGTGGCACTCGTCTACGATGATCATGCCGTAGTCCCGGATGATGGGATTCACCAGGCCGGTCTTCTTGTCCCAGAGAGACTGGAAGGTGGCCACGTCTACGATGCCTGTGGGCTTCTTGGCGCCGCCGCCAATCTTGCCGATGGGGGAGTACTCAGCGGCCTTGGGCTTGCGGCCCCGCTTCGGCTTGGCGTTGGGATCGGGGGCCGGCGCTGCAGGTTCCGGCAGCAGCAGGAACTGTTCCAGCCGCTGGATCCACTGCTGCTGCAAAGTCTCTTTATCCACCAGTATCAGGGTGTTCACTTTCCGCTGGGCGATGATCCATGCCCCTACCACCGTCTTGCCAAAGGCGGTGGTGGCGGAGAGCACACCCAGGTTGTCCTTCAGCATGGCTTCCGCCGCAGGCGCCTGATCCGGCCACAGCTTTCCCACAAAGGAGACATCGATGGGGGTGCCGGTGGTGGTGCGGTCCTCGATGGTGTACGGGATATTCCGTTCCCGGAAGAGGGCGATCATGGCCTTCTCGCAGCCTCTGGGGATGGCGAGATAGTTGCCCCGCTCCTCAGCTGCTGAGATCACCCTGGGTACGTCCCGGATGAATTGGCGCATGGCCTGCTTTTGATAGAAGTCCTTGTTGGAGAAGGAGGCCAGGCGCATAATGCGGTCCCTTGCCCGGGGGGTGAGATCCTGCTGCGGGAGATACAGCATGTTAGACCGGAAGACTCTGGCCTTGCCGTGAAAGTCCTGAGCGGTGAGCTTCTCCTCCGTCCTGCGGAACCAGGTGAAATGCGGTCCGGTCTCTGCGTCCTCCCGGTTCTGGACCAGCACACCGGTGGCAAACTCTTTCTGGTGCATCTGCAGATGGGCCAGGAGATCTGCTTTGCTGAGCCGGTAGAGGCTGGCGAGGTATGCCCACTGATCCGGAATGGTCTGGAAGTTCTCATCGATAAAGACGCTGTTGAACTGCTGGGGATCCGACCCCTTGGCGGCGCAGCCCTGGAAGGGGAGGGCGATGAGACTGCCGAGACCGCCGGCGGGCATGGTGTCCTGGGCCGGGAACATGCGGTCGTAGGCGGTGAGCTTCATGGACTTGGAGCGCTTGCCGGCCTCGGTGATGATGAAGCTGCCCAGCTTCCGGGCGTCCTTGGCCTGGACTGGTTCGGAGAAGAAGATCCAGATGTGGGCGCCGTTTCCGCTGCGGGACCGCTCCACTGCACAGGGGATGGTCCACTCCTGGCAGATCTGGCGGATGGTGCGGACACAGTCCTGCCAGTCCCCCTCATCGAAGTCCAGGGCCAGGAAGCGGCACTTGTCTCCCGGCAGGATGGAATACATGCCGATCACATCAGAGGGGGTGGAGGTTCTGCGGAGATGCTTCAGCACGGCGTCTTTTGTGAGCGGGACATACTCCCGGGCCGGACAGCCGTTGCAGGCATTGCTCTTTCCCTTCTCTGAGACGGGCGGCTTGTACTTGCCCTGATAGGCCCAGCTCTTGGGGCAGTTCATGGGGTCAAAGAGGTTTCTGCACTTGAAGTTGTATCCGGCTTTTCCGTTCTTTTTGTCCTCCCAGCGCAGGGCGTACACTTCCTCCCGAGGGCAGAAGAAGTCCCAGAACAGCTCCAGTTTCAGCTCTTTGGGGCTGTCTGCCGTAACCATCTGGAGATTGACATCCGGAATACGGGCGCCAAGGGTGAGGGGGTTCTCCGGGTCCAGCTCCTGGGCAGGGGAGGATGTTTCTCCCTCAATGGGCTCCGCGCTGTCCGACTGGTCCGTGTCCGGGTCCTCCTGGTCTTCGGAGAAGAGGGTGAAAGCGCCGTCCTCCGTTTCGTAGGTTGTCTCTGCAGACGCTTCTGAGAAGGGGGAGAAATGCTGGAAGGTATCTGTGGCATAGAGCGGCGCTGGGATCTCCTCTTCAGATTCCTCTGGTTCCTCAGATTTGTCAGGTTCCTCAGATTCCTCTGGTTCCTCAGATTTGTCAGGTTCCTCAGGTTCCTCAGGTTCCTCAGATTCCTCAGATCCCTCAGGTTCCTTAGAGCCATCAGGTTCTTCAGGTTCCTCAGGCTGCCCCTGGGGGATCGTTTCTGCATCCGGTGCAACAATATCATCTGCGGCGACATACAGGTCCTCAAATGGGATGTCCTGCTCTTCCGGTGCAACAATATCATCTGCGGCCACATACAGGTCTTCAAATGGAATGTCCTGCTCTTCCGATGGGAGATCCGTGCCGCCTGCAGACGGAGATACATCATCAGCGGTGTTCTCTTCAGGGGTGAAGGTATCTTCCTCAGGCGGGCTGAGAGCCTCTTCCTCGGAGGATGCGTCCTCTTCAGGCGGGCAGAGAGCTTCTTCCGAGGGAGTGATACCCATATCAGAATCGGCGATGGCTTCTGCTGATACAGCAGGAACCTCTTCCGGCGCAGCCTCTTCCGAAGCCGGCGGAGAGATGGTTTGATCCGGTTCCACAGCGGTATCTGCAGAGACCGGTGCTGCTTCAGCCGGTTCGGCCGGGATATCTTTGGCCTCAACTCCCGCTTCAGCCGGTATCTCGGCGTCTTCTTCGGGGAGGAAGGTGTCCTCTTCTGGCGGGCGGGGAGTCTCTTCCGAGGGAGTGATATCCATATCAGAATCGGCGATGGCTTCTGCCGATACAGCAGGAACCTCTTCCGGAGCCGGCGGAGAGATGGTCTGCTCCGGTTCCACAGCGGTATTTGCAGAGACCGGTGCCGCTTCAGCCGGTTCGGCCGGGATATCTACGGTCTCAGCTTCCGCTGCAGCCGGTATCTCGGCGTCTTCTTCGGGGAGGAAGGTGTCCTCTTCTGGTAGGCGGGGGGCCTCTTCTGAGGGAGCTATATCCATATCAGAATCGGGAATGGCTTCTTCTGCTGTAGCAGGAACCTCTTCCGGTGTAGCCTCTTCCGGAGCCGGCGGAGAGATGGTCTGTTCCGGTTCTACAGCGGGATCTGCAGAGACCGGTGCCGCTTCAGCCGGCTCTGCCGGGATATCTTCGGTCTCAGCTTCCGCTGCAGCCGGTTCCTCGGCGGTCTCTTCCGAGACGACAGGGATATCTTCTGATGTGGCAGGTTCCTGCTCAGAGACCGATGCGGGCGGTTCCTCCGGTGCAGCGGCATCCTCTGGTGGAGCAATCTCCTCCACCGGGACAGAGGGGATATCTTCCGGTTGGTCCATGGGCTCCGGTTGGACAGATTCTTCCTCTCCTGGGGCAGAAACCGGTTCTTCCGGCTGCGCTGCGTTCTCTTCCGGCGCGGAATCCGCCAGATCAAGGGCAACGGCTGGCTGCTCAGGTGGGATAGAACTGTCTTCCGGCACCGGAGCTTCTTCTGCTGGCGCAGGTACGGGTTCTGCTGTCTCCTCCACAGTCTCATCCGGTACAGAGTCTACTTCATCCGGTGCCGGGATGCTCTCCTCCGGCTGGACCGTGGCAGCTTCCTGCTGAGACACCGCTGCAGCGGGGGAGACGGTCTCTTCCACAGCGGAGACGTCTTGCACTGGCAGGGAAGCGGCAGCCGGAGAGACCGGTATTGCCACAGGTACTGCAGCGGTTCCATCGGAGACTTGCCCGGCGGCAAACTGTCCCAAGACGGTGGATACCTGCACCAGAGCATTGGTGAGCTGCAGCAGTGCCGCTGCCATCTGCTGAGAGAGCAATGGCTGCTGCGGCGGCGCTGTATTTTCTGTGTGCATTGCCGGCATAGATGCATCCGCACCCTGAGGAAGGCTCTCCACGCGATGCCGTAGGCTATCGTTTTCAGACTCTAACTGGCGGATCTTGTTCAACAACTCTTCCCGTTCCTTTTTCCACGCCATAGGTTCTGCCCCTTTCTTTCAATGCCCGAAGGTAATCCATACTATAAACGGTATTTTAACACCCAGCGAAAGATAATGCAAGAAAAATCTACCTGAAAAGACAGCATTCTGTTGGCAATTACGGCACATCCACCAAAATGGAATAATATCCCAAAGAAAAAGAGAAGTGTACCACATTTCTTCCGAAAAAAGGATTTTGCTGTGATGAGATGGCAGGCCGATAGGGATCACGGCCATAAGCGAGGTAACAGTGCGCTGTCTGGCAAAAGAGTACGCCCTGAAGGAGCAACCCCTTCAGGGCGTGGAATGTGTCGTCTAGCGGCGCTCGGCGAGAATTCTCTGGGTGACGTCGCCCCAGAGCGGTCCCTCCGGCTGGAAGTTGCCCCGATAGAAGGCCATCAGCCAGTTGGTGCCTTGGGTGGCGGGACAGCTGCGGGAGAGATACCGGATCTCATTGCCCTCTTTCTTGGCGGCGATCACGGTGACGAAACCGGCAACCCAGCGGTTGGTGGATACCCGGAGGCCGGGATGGCCGTTGTGGAGGGTGAACTCCGCCATCTGGTACTTGCCCTCTTCCAGGTACTCGCCGGCGATCTGTACATCGTCCGGACCAAAGTGCTGAATGCGCTTGCGCTCGCCGCGCTCATCAACGATCTGGAACTCGTAGGTCCGAAGGCCGTTGGCCGGGTGCTCATTCATGGGGAAGCTGAAGTGCACCGGCGTCCACCCGTTGATGTCCGGCGGGTTGCCCCGGAAAAAGGCCTGTACCATGGCCTTGGCCTGGCCCAGGGGCATGGAGTGACTTCTGGCGCCCCGGGAGGAACCTCTGGAGGAGACCAGGAAGACCTGTATGGTGATGTCTGTGCCCCGGTTCGCCGCCATCCAGTTCATGGCGGAGTAGAGGATGCCGTTGCGCTCCAGCGGACGGGAGGGCTTCAGCAGGCATACCCCGTCTCTGCTCTTCAGAAGGTCCGAGAGGGAACTGAGCACTTTTTGCTCCGTGGGGGAGGTGATTGCTTTCCGATCCGGACCGGAGAAGGTCATGGAAGGGGCCGTGCCCTGATTGCTGGCTTTGTCTGCTTGGTTCCGTTCCATAGTAATACTCCTTGCGTATCGAAATCATGGGTCTTGCGGGACCGTACTGCCCGGACAACTGCGGCAGAAACGATGGGGGTGGCGGCTCTGGCGGTCCACCATCTCACCGTCATATTAGCACCAAAATGCCGGAATTGCAAGGCAGAAAACGGCAATTTTCATAGAAATCGCGGAATCGTCCTGATAGTTGTCTCCCATTGTCTGTTGAATGTGGAAAAAGACTGCCTGTCCCCTGTGGGCGGACAACAGGCCAATGTGCTTTTCTTTGTTTCACTGTTCCAATTTTCAGGTGCACTGCTGTCTTAAACGCTTTTTAAACGTTTTGCCGCTTGCAGCTTAAGCTTTGAAATGCTAGACTGGGGACGCATAGAAAGGGGAGGAGTCCCATGAACACGGTTTTAATCTGCGATGACGACAAGGACATCGTATCTGCTCTGAAGATCTATCTCACCAGTGAGGGATACCGCACGGTGGAGGCATACAACGGGGAAGAGGCCATTGCGGCGGTGAAGAGCGGCAATATAGACTGCATCCTCATGGACATCATGATGCCCAAGCTGGACGGCATCCGTGCCACAGCCCAGCTCCGGGAGGCCGGCGGCAACATTCCCATCATCCTGCTCACTGCCAAAAGCGAGGACACAGACAAGGTGCTGGGGCTGAACATCGGCGCGGACGACTATGTCACGAAGCCCTTCAACCCGGTAGAGGTGGTGGCCCGGGTAAAGAGCCAGCTCAGGCGGTACACCATGCTGGGGGGCAAAACCCAGGCCCAGGAGGACGAGGTGCTGCGCAACGGCGCTTTGGAGATGGACGACAGCCGCAAGACCGTCACCGTGGAGGGAGAGCCGGTGGCCCTCACCCCCATCGAGTACAGCATCCTGCGCCTTTTGATGCGGAACCCCGGCCGGGTGTACTCCGCCAGCCAGATCTACGAGCTGGTGTGGAACGACCCCGCTTTGGGTTCGGAGAACACCGTGGCGGTGCACATCCGCCACATCCGGGAGAAGATTGAGATCGATCCCGCCAACCCCCGGTATATCCGCGTGGTCTGGGGGCTGGGGTACAAGATGGAGAAGATGTGAGATGAAGATACGGAACAACCCGCTGCTGAAGGGGTTGGCGTTTCTCCTGGCCTGCTGCATGGTGGCCGGCATCACAGTACTAGGTCTGGTGATCGCCCTCAACGGCACGGCGGTGATGTACGGGGATGACTGGGGCAGCCTCTACGATGTCCAGCGGATGCTGCGGCAGGATCAGAGCAAGATCCTGAACTACCTGGTGATCCAAAGCAATATCTCCTCGGGGCGCCCGGTGTCAGACTGGGAGCGGGGGGCATACCAGGAGTACGAGGCCTATCTGGACCCCGCCAACACCAATCTGCGCTGGGAGGTGACGGACCAGAACGGGAAGGTGCTGCAGGGCAATGTGCCGGAAGAGGAGAGCGGTCAGAGTTATACCGGCCAGCTCCGATACGATGCCCCCTCAACCATGGCGGACGGAGAACCCGCAGTTCTCCGGGTCTGGGTGAATGACTGGATGCAAGTCCAGGACGCATACAGCCGTGCGATTCAGATCGGCATCCTGCTCCACAGCTACCTGAACGTGATCCTGGTCGGCATCGTTGCTATGGCGGTGGTGCTGGTGGTCTGCCTGATCTTCCTGATGGCCGGCGCCGGCTATCAGTCCAAGACCGGCGCCTTGGTGCTGAACTGGTTCCATCGGATTCCGGGAGACATCCTGTTTGCCCTGATCGGATTGGCAACGATCTTTTGCGTAGGGCTTGCAGTGGATCTCCTGGAGGATGTTGTCTATCACTATCAGGGCGCCTTCTGGACCTTCGGCAGGGTGCTGGCGGCATCGGCGCTGGCGTCCGGCCTGCTGGCGATCCTGCTTGTAGCCGGCTTGGATACCTTTGCCGCCCGGTGCCGCTCCCACACCCTCTGGCGCAACACCATTGTCTGGCGGTGCTGCCACTTCGCCTGGAGCTGTGTTCTCTGGCTGGTGTCCTATGCCAGGAGAACCTGGAAGGAGCTCTGGCAGAACATCCTGGTGTTGCCGCTGGTCTGGCGGACCGCTGTGGCCTATGGCGGATATGCGCTCTTTACCCTCTTTGTGATCGGGCTCTGGAGGTGGTATGATCTCCTGCTGCCCCTCTGGATTGTCGCAACCGGCCTGCTGGCCCTGCGGCAGATCCGCTGGGCCGCCCAGTGGGCCCGGCTGCGCCGGGGCGTCCAGGAGATCATCGGCGGCAACCGGCAGTATGTGATCCAGAGCGCCGGCATGTACCCGGACCTGAAGGAACACGCAGACGTGCTGAACAACCTGAATCAGGTGATCACCCAGGCGGTGGAGGATCAGACCAACAGCGAGCGGTTCAAGGCGGAGCTCATCACCAATGTCTCCCACGACCTGAAAACGCCTCTCACCAGCATCATCAACTACGTGGACCTGATGAAAAAGGAGCCCATAGAGAACCCCCGGGTGCAGGAGTACCTGGAGGTGCTGGACCGGAAGAGCCAGAGGCTGAAGAAACTCACCGAGGATCTGGTAGAGGCGTCCAAGGCGTCCACCGGCAACCTCTCGGTAAGCTTGGAGCGGCTGGACTTGGTGCTCCTCACAGACCAGGCATTGGGGGAGTGGGTGGAGCGTCTGGAGGCGTCCAATCTCACCCTGGTGCGCACCTTGCCGGACAGCCCCGTGTGGGTATACGCAGACGGCAGACACCTCTGGCGGGTGCTGGACAACCTGCTGTCCAACTGCTCCAAGTACGCCATGGCGGGCACCCGGGTGTATGTGAGCCTGGAGTGCGGCTCCCAGGCGGTGCTCACCGTGAAGAACATCTCCCGGGATCCCCTGGATGTGCCGGCAGAGCGGCTGATGGAGCGGTTTGTCCGTGGCGATGCGTCCCGCACCGAGTCCGGCAGCGGATTGGGCCTCTCCATCGCCCAGTCTCTCACCGAGCTCCAGGGGGGCACCTTCCGGCTGGACATCGATGGAGACCTCTTCAAGGCCATCGTGTCCCTTCCCATTGACGCGGAGCCGGGGACCGTCCTGCAGCTCTGATCGGCAGCCCCAATCACACATCCCTTTGCAGTGCCGCGGCGTTGGGCCGCGGCACTTTTTATCTGCAGAAATCGGCGTTTTCCGTCTTGCTGAAAATTGCCCTATCGTGTATACTCCAGGGCACAACACATCTCTTCCAACAACGGGAGAGAAGGAGAACAGCGGAGGGAACCCATATGAACGAACCCATTTTACTCCACGGCGGGGACTACAACCCGGAGCAGTGGCTGGACCATCCGGAGGTACTGGAACAGGATGTACAGCTGATGCAGAAAGCCCATGTGAACTCTGTGAGCGTGGGCATCTTCTCCTGGGCCAAGCTGGAGCCGGAGGAGAATGTCTACGACCTGGACTGGCTGGGAGAGATCATCGATCGGCTGTGGGCCCACGGGGTAGGGGTGATCCTGGCCACCCCCAGCGGCGCCCGTCCCAACTGGATGGCCCAGCGCTATCCCGAGGTGCTGCGGGTGAACGCCAAGCGGGAGCGGAGCCTCTTCGGCGGCCGGGAGAACCACTGCCTCACCTCGCCTGTATACCGGGACAAGGTGCGCAAGATGGATCAAATCCTGGCCAAGCGCTTTGGAAAACACCCGGCGGTGCGGTACTGGCACATCTCCAACGAGTTCAACGGGGAGTGTCACTGCCCCCTGTGCCAGGCGTCCTTCCGCCAGTGGCTCCAGGCCAAGTACGGCTCTCTGGAGGCATTGAATGAGGCCTGGTACACCACCTTCTGGAGCCACACCTACACGGACTGGAGCCAGGTGGAGAGCCCGTCCCCTCTGGGAGAGAGCGGACTGCAGGGACTGCTGCTGGACTGGCGGCGGTTTGTGTCCTGGCAGACCATCGATTTCTACCGGTTTGAGCGGGACGCCATCCGGGAGATCCTGCCGGAGGCCCTCTGCACCACCAATCTCATGGACCACTTCGATGGCTTCGACCACTGGGCCATGGCAAAGGAGATGGATATCATCTCCTGGGACAGCTACCCGGAGTGGCACAATCCCCGGGAGACGGAGGAGCAGACGGCGCTGCGCACCGCCTTTGTCCACGACATCTACTACTCCATGAAGGACAAGCCCTTCCTCCTCATGGAGAGTACCCCCAGCAATACCAACTGGCAGGCGGTGAGCCGTCCCAAGGAGCCGGGAATGCATATGCTGAGCTCTCTTCTGGCCCTGGCGGAGGGGGCGGACTCGGTGATGTACTTCCAGTGGCGGCGCTCCCGTGGCGCCATGGAGAAGATCCATGGCGGCGTAGTGGGTCCGGACTGCCAGGCGGACAACCGGGTGTTTCTGGAGACTGCCGCTGTGGGGAAGGCACTGCAGGATCTCACCTTTATCGCAGGGGAGAAGCGGCCCAAACAGGCAGCTATCATCCTGGACTACAACAACAAGTGGGTGCTGGACGCCTCTCAGGGGCCAAGAAACTGCGGCCTGGGATACTGGGAGGAGATGCACCGCCACTACGATGGCCTCCGCCACAACGGGTACTCTGTGGACTTCCTGCCCCCCAAGGGGGATCTCAGTGCATATCCTCTGGTGATCGTCCCCATGCTGTATCTGATGGACGATGCCACCATCCAGAACCTGCGGGACTACGTCCAGAACGGGGGACATCTGGTGGTATCGGCATGGTCCGGCATCGCGGATGAGCAGGACCAGCTGCGGCAGGGAGACACCCCCTATGGCCTCACCGATCTTCTGGGCCTTCGTGTCACCGAGACAGTGGCCCTATGGGACGGAGAGCAGGTCTCCTGTACCTCCTGCACCGAGGACCTCTCAGACACGGAAGGCGCCATCCTCTGCGATGTGCCGGCGCTGGAGGGGGCGGAGACCCTGCTCCAGTACAGCAGCGCCTTCTTTGCCGGGACCCCGGCCATCACCAAGAACCGCTTCGGCAAAGGCACCGCCTGGTTTGCGGCCACCCGCTTCCCGGCCCCCTTCTACAAGACACTCTATCAGACCATCTGCCGGGACAGCGGCATGGCAGCTATCTGGCAGCATCCCATCCCGGAGGGTGTGCTGGTGTCCTATCGTGGCCCCTATGTGTTCCTGCAGAACTGGAATCGGACGGCGGTCTCTCTGGAGACGGGGAAGGGCACGCTGGAGCTCCACGGCTGGGGTACGGCGGTGCTGGAGCAGGACGGCGCGGTGCGGTATGTCTCAGAGCCATTTCCGTTTCCCCTTACGGCAGGAAAGCCCGCAGCTGAAAAGTAAGGCGGGGAGTGCTGGCGCCGAAAGAATAGACGTTGGAAGAGCCGACGACTGAGGAAGGAATACCGGTAGGTTGGCAGATATTGCCTAAAGTGTCCTGCAAGATAATCACCCAAACGAACAGCCGTCAGAGGACTGCCGGCTGTGATAAGCTGCAGGAAGAGAAAGAGGGAAGGGCAGAGCGCAGCACCTGCGAGGCATGCCCTACCCAATGGCATACAGAATATACCAATTGCACACAGGAAAAGAGAGGATCCGGAGACATGCTCCAGATCCTCTCTTTGTTCTTGATGTAGGGTGTACGGCTTAGATCCCGGGGGTGAGGGCCTCCAGCACCTCGTAGCGGTACATCTCCAGCTTCTTCTCCATGGCCAGGGCCTCTTCCATGTCCATGTCTGCCAGGGCGCCGGCCTTGGTGCCGATGACCCGGTTGCCCTTGCCGGAGAGCAGGGCGTGGACGGCCTCATAGCCCATGCGGCTGGCGGTCTCGCGGTCTCTGCCGGTGGGGGCGCCGCCGCGCTGGATGTGGCCCAGGACGGTGACTCTGGGGTCGATGCCGATGGCCTCGTGGATCTGCTTGCCGATCTCCACGGCGCTGCCGGCACCCTCTGCCACCACCACCATGAAGTGGGTGGTGCCGCCGAGACGGGCTCTGCGGATTTTCTCTACGACATCCTTCTCAAAGTCCACTTCCCGTTCCGGGATGAGCACTGCGGTGGCGCCCACGGAGATGCCCACATACAGAGCCAGGAAGCCGGCGTGTCTGCCCATCACCTCTACCACGGAGCAGCGCTCGTGAGACTGCATGGTGTCCCGGAGCTTGTCGATGCACTCGATGGCGGTGTTGGCGGCGGTGTCGAAGCCGATGGTATAGTTGGAGCAGCCGATGTCGTTATCGATGGTGGCGGGGATGCCTACCACCGGCAGATAGTATCCGGACTCGGCGATCTGCCGGGTGAGGGCCAATGCGCCCCGGAAGGTGCCGTCTCCGCCGATGGCCACGATGCCGTCCAGACCCAGCATCTTGCAGGTGGCGATGGCCTTCTCCCGGCCCTCGCGGGTCATGAACTCCTGGCAGCGGGCGGTGTACAAAATGGTGCCGCCCTTGTTCATGATGTGGCTCACGGAGCTGTTGTCCAGACGCATGAAGTCTGTGTTGATGAGACCGCTCCAGCCGCGGCGGATGCCAACGCACTCGATGCCCTGCTTCAGGGCGGTGCGGACTACGGCGCGTACGGCTGCGTTCATGCCAGGGGCGTCGCCGCCGCTGGTGAGCACGCCGATGCGCTTAATGGGCTTGGATGAAGGATTGTCCATTTGAATTACCTCCCGATTTCTCTTTGCTGCTGATCTTGGGGAGCCTGCTGAAGGTCTCGGCGGATGCGGCGCAAAGTTGAATACTTGCAGCTAGGCGGATTTGCCGGAGTCCTCATGGGCCGCTGCAGCAGAGAAGATGCGCTGCTGTGTGGAGCAGACTGCTCTGCTCCCCCTGAGACGGGAACGGTCTAAACTGCGCCCAAATTATATGCCCATACCGGGGGACTGTCAATCTTAGTTTTCCATTAAAAGGTGGTTTTGCCTGCAAAAATCTGTGTGAAAATTTCCAATAAAAGTGGAACACGCCAAAGGGAAAAGACGGCATCTCAAATGGGATAAAAGATGCGGAAAAAAGGACAACAGCGGCGAGGATTCAAATCTTAAGGAAATGTTAACCGCAGCGCGGCCGGTTCTGTGGTATGATCCAGGAAGTATCGGTTGGACTGCTGGGAAACGGGCATGCGCCGCTCCCTGGCACACCCAGACCACAGACGGGAGGAGAATCCGGATGGAACAGGATACCGAAAGGAAGAGAAAAGAGAAGGGCAAGACCAGCCTGGGCCTGATCATCGGGGCGGCCCTGGCGGTGGTGATCCTGGTGTTCTGCTGTGTTGGAGCTGTGGGCTATGCCAACCGCCATACCTTCACCCAGGAGAGATGGCTGGAGCAGCCGGGTAGCCGTGCCAAGATGACGGACGACCTGTTTGCAGACTACGAGCTCGTGGGCATGACGGAGCAGCAGATCCTGGAGCTTCTCGGCCCCAACGATAACCTCTCCGGCTACTTCCAGAAGGAGAACCGCTACGTCTACTACCTGGGGGAAGAGCGGACCATCATGGACAGCGAGTGGCTGCTGCTGGACTTTGTAGATGGGGTGGTGGCCGAGTACTCCATTGTACAAGACTGAGAATGTTTCAGACATTCTCCAAAACCTGCTGCGGCAAGAATCCAAATCGTTTCCTCCCCCATTTTCAGCAAATGGGGGATTTCTTTTTGTGCCCCGGTGTGATATATTGCAGCAGACATCAACCGAAAGGGTGTTTTGCATGGACTATGCAGCCGAATCGTTAAAACTGCACTACCAGTGGCGGGGGAAACTGGACACCGTCCCCAAGATGGAGGTAAAGGACAGAGAGGCCCTTTCTCTTGCCTATACCCCGGGTGTGGCCCAGCCCTGTCTGGAGATCCAAAAGGACATCAACAAGAGCTATGAGCTCACCGGCCGCTGGAACACCGTGGCCGTGGTAACAGACGGCACCGCCGTTCTGGGCCTGGGAGACATCGGTCCAGAGGCCGGCATGCCTGTGATGGAGGGCAAGTGCGTCCTCTTCAAGGCCTTTGGCAATGTAAACGCCATCCCCCTCTGCATCCGCTCCAAGGATGTGGACACCATCGTAGACACCGTGGCGCTGCTGGCTGGCTCCTTCGGCGGGGTAAACCTGGAGGACATCTCCGCGCCCCGCTGCTTTGAGATCGAGCGGAAGCTGAAAGAGCGCTGCGACATCCCCATCTTCCACGACGACCAGCACGGCACCGCTGTGATCGTGGCCGGCGCCTTGCTCAACGCCCTGAAGGTGGTGGGCAAGAAGATGGAGGACATCACGGCCGTCTTCAGCGGCGCCGGCGCCGCCGGCACCGCCATCTTCAAGCTGCTCCGCTCCATGGGCATGAAGGACGCCATCATCTGCGACAGAAAGGGCGCCATCTGCTCCAAGCGGACCGATCTCAACGAGGCCAAGAAGGAATTGCTGGCCATCTCCAACAAAGAGGACCGCTCCGGCTCCCTGGCAGATGTGATCCAGGGCACAGACCTCTTCATCGGCGTCTCCTCCCCCGGGGTGCTCACCCAGGACATGGTGCGCACCATGGCGGACAAGCCCATTCTCTTCCCCATGGCCAACCCGGTGCCGGAGATCATGCCGGACCTGGCCAAGGCCGCCGGCGCCGCCGTGGTGGGCACCGGCCGCAGCGACTTCCCCAACCAGATTAACAACGTTCTGGCCTTCCCGGGCATCTTCCGGGGGACCTTCGACGTGCGGGCCAGCGACATCAACGAGGCCATGAAGATCGCCGCCGCCCACGCCCTGGCGGATCTGGTGCCGGAGGATCAGATCTCTGCAGACTACATCATCCCGGCCCCCTTTGATCCCAGAGTGTGCCCCGCCGTCTCTGCGGCAGTGGCCCAGGCGGCCCGGGACACCGGCGTGGCCCGGATCTGAGTCTTTGCAGACTGAAGCTCAGACAACCCAATACAAGCGTTCAGCCCAGCCCCAGGGGAGGATCCTCTGGGGCTGGGCTGTTATTCTGGCATAGAAAAAACGGGGAGGGATCAGTGGTTGCGGTAGTAGTTGATGAGGCAGCCGTCCACGATGATCTGCCGCTCGTCCGAGGTGAGCTGGCCCAGAGAGACGTTAAACTGCCGTACGGAGCCGTCCGGCTTCACCGCATAGGCGGGGAAGGAGGGGGTGCCGTCCAGAATCGCTTTCCGTAGACCTGGGACAAACACGTAATCCCCCAGTGCGAAGGCGTTGGGATCCTCCACCAGGAATGGCGCCATGCCCCAGTTGATGCAGTTGGAGCGGTACCGCTTGGTGGCGTACTCCACTGCCAGGTTGGCGGCGGCGCCCAGTACCCGCTGGCAGGAGGCGGCCTGCTCCCGGGCGGAGCCATCCCCGGGCTTCAGAGCGAAGATGGTGCTGCCGATCACGGTGTCATCAGGCTGGTTGGCAACCCCGGCGGCGTCCAGGGCGCTGTATGCCGCCTGCACTTCCTCTGGGATCGTGCCGGCCTGCCGCTCTTTCTCCAAAGCGAGAACCGCCTTGGCCCGGCCCACATACTGGGGATCCTTCCGGGAGAGGGTGAATTCGGCGAGCCGCAGGGGGTTGGAGCGGAAGCTGGAGGTCTCACCGGAGGGGATGAGCTCGTCCGTTGTGGTGACGGGATCCGTGATGTACGATACCACCTTGAGCAGGAGATCCTCGGAGAGGGCGGGCTGCTCCGGCCAGTCCTTGATGTTGGGACCCATCTTCAAAGCGTGCTCCGGCTCGGGCTTGCCATAGCCGTTGTAGACGCGCTTGTCGTAGACGGACTTGTCGAAGTGATAGACCGGGGTGGTGTAATCGATGTCCAGCTCGGTGGCGGCGGTGAGCTTGCCCCCGTGGATGGCGGTGGCTGCGATGGAGCGGGCGTCCATGAGGGCTACGCCGGCCATCTGTCCCTCGCCGGGCTTGGAGCCCTCCCGGTTGGGGAAGTTCCGGGTGGCGTGGCGGATGGAGAACTCCCCGTTGGCGGGGGTGTCTCCGGCGCCGAAGCAGGGGCCGCAGAAGCACTCCCGGACGATGGCGCCGGCGGCGGCGATGTCCGCGAGACACCCGTTCTTCATGAGCTCCAGGTAGGCGGGCATGGAGCCGGGATACACGCTCATCTTGAAGGTGCCGTTGCCGCAGCTCTGGCCCCGGAGGATGTCTGCCACAGCAACCAGGTTGTCGAAGGTGCCGCCGGAGCAGCCGGCCACGATACCTTGGTCCACCCAGATGGCGCCATCGTAAACCTTGCTCACCAGATCCAGAGAGGCGCCGGTGATCTGCTTGTTGGCCTTCTCCTGGCAGGCGTAGAGGATGTCCTGGGGATTCTCCTTCAATTCCCGGATGGTGCAGGTATAGCTGGGGTGCATGGGCAGGGCGATGGTGCACTCCACAGTGGAGAGGTCCACGTAGACGCAGCCGTCATAGTAGGCCACATCGGCGGGCTTCATCTCCTGATAAGCTTCGGGACGGCCGTGGATGGCGAAGTACTCCTCCGTCTTCTGATCGGTCTCCCAGATGGAGGACCAGCAGGTGGTCTCGGTGGTCATGACATCGATGCCGTTGCGGTACTCGATGGGCAGATTCTT
>CANQII010000046.1 GCA_947623875.1 uncultured Oscillospiraceae bacterium | reverse complement strand
TGGTACCCTGGTTCTCATAGGAGCTCACCACGTTTCCACCGGGGGTCTTCTCCGGGGAATAGTTGGCGGCCATGTCCTTGTAGAACTGAACCATGTCCGGGTTCACGGAGAAGCCGTTGGCGGTAAGGGCATCCGCCAGGGTTACCACGTTGGAGGCGTCAATGAGTTCGCCCATGGAGCCGCCGAACTGCATCTTCTCCCCGCTGCGCATGCCGAAGAGCGTTACCTTCTTGCCATTGATGGCAGGGGTGCCCTTCAGGGCTACGGTGCCCTCGGCGGCGAGGCGGGTGTTCAAGGCAATCTCCGCATCGATGAGAGCGGAGCCACTCTCAAAGTCTGCAGTGAAACGGTAGTCTGCGGGATCGTCACTGCGCTTGATGGTAGTGTCTGTGATCCCCAGTAGTTCATTGACCTTGTTGGCCCAGCTGTTGGCCACACCGGCCACCACCTGGATCAATACCACCAGCGCCAGAAAGATCGCTGCGAGGCCGCGGAACACGTTGCTGCGTTTTTTCATGCTATCCTCTGTCCTTTCCATTCTTCATCTGATCTTGCCGAAACTTTGGAGCACCTTCACAAGGAAGTGCTTCCTGGGTGAGCGGAAGATATCAAATTTGCTGCACTTTTGCAAGTGCCCAGACGAGAACGACGGATTTTGGACGAAAACAACACCAGCAGGTCTTGTGTCTAGAAGGGCGCTCCGTCTAATCGCGCAAAAACGGTCTGCCAAATTTGTGCAACTCGCTGTCCTCCCGTTTTTCGGTCTGAACACTGGCTTGGACGCACCCTGCAGCTGTCCAGGGAGCACGGAGAGTTTATAGCATCGATATGCAAAAATATCGGAAATCAAAAGGTTTGTAGCATGGATGTTGAAAAAGTGGGAAGGGGATCTGCTTGAGCGGGGCATCCAAGCCCTTGAATCCCCCGCAGCACCCCAGCCGACAAAAAAGCAGGGCATCCGGGATGGCCGCCCTGTGCACGAGAAAACAATCGGGGACCGCACAGTGCGCGGTCCCCGGATAAGATCAATCCTCCAAGAGGAAATCAGTGAGGCGGATGGTTTTGATGCCATCCTGCGTGATAGGGCTATCACAGCCCCTTGCGATGACCACCTTCTCATAGTTGTCCCGGATCATCCGCAGTGGCGCCAGTTCCCGCTCTCGCACATCCGGCTCGTTCATGGACTCCGCTACCTGGATATAGCGCTTGTCCGTAGCCGTGGTGGCGATGAAATCAACCTCCAGATTGCCCACCTTCCCGATGGCCACGTCGTATCCCCGGCGGAGCAGCTCCAGGTACACCACATTCTCGATGGCGGGACCCATGTCCGCATCTTGAAATCCCAGCAAGTAGCTGCGCAGGCCAGGATCCGCGGTATAGAACTTGCCCAAGGTCTTCAGGGATTCCCCGCTTTTGACGTCCAGGCGCTTCGCCTCGTAGAACACAATGGCATCCAGCAAGGCGGCCGCATAGGCCTGCACCGTCTGGACTGCTGGCTTCTTCCGGTCTCCGTCCCGCCAGTGTTCCTGCACCAGCGCATCCCCTATGGTGGAAACGGAGATACTTCTGCCAATGTTGTCCGCCAAAAACGCGGAGATCTTCCGCAGCAGTGCTGCATCGGTGATCTGTCTCTGTCCCCGCTGAGGTGGCCGCTCCAGGATATCCCGTACCACCACAGAGGAGTACACGCCGTCCAGCAGAACCAATGCCTTGTCTCTGTCCAATCCCACATCGGCAATGCCCGGCATCCCGCCGAATTGTAAGTATGCCTCCAGAAGCTCCTGGGGCTCATAGCTCTCCCCGTTGCTGTCTGAGATGCGCCGGCACAGCGTACCGGCGGGGTCCATGCTCTCCCGCACCGTATAGCCGTGGAAATCCAGAAACTCCCGGAAGGACAACGGCAGCATCTTGATCTCGATACACCGCCCGTCCAGGTGCGCAGCGCTCGGGGAGGACAGCAGTGAGGCATTGGAAGCGGTAACGTAGACGTCGCAATCGAAGTCCTGCTGGAGGGCGTTCACCGCATCCTGCCACTGGACTATCCTCTGGATCTCATCCAGAAACAGGTACACCCGACCTTTCTCCGGCAGCCGCTCTTTCACGCAGGCGTACAACTGCTCGGCGGTCTCTCCCCAGTACCCCATGGTCTCACAGTTCAGCGCAATGATCTGCTCCTCTCTCACGCCTGTCTCCCGCAGATGCCGTGCCATCATGCGGAGCAGACTGGACTTGCCGCACCGGCGGATCCCTGTGATCACCTTGACAGGCTCCGTATCCTGGAACGCGACAAGACGGTTCCGATACAGGTCCCGGCTTTTCAGGTTGCTTGGTTTCATCCCTATGGCGCACACCTCCTATTCAGAATACCACATCTGCGGCGGCACAAGCTCCTTGCGAGATGGTGTACCGGAACACAGGGAATACAGGATTGTGTCGCTGCACGGACGCAGATATCTTGTCTCCCAGGCAACGCTCGCTTGTCGCCAAAGTAGTTATTGACATCATAGTATATTTTGTGATACAATAGTATAGTCAATTTAAATATTTTAATGAGATGCGGAGGTGTCTTACAATGTATTTCAAATCCAAACTGGCCAAAGTCCAATCCTTTGAGACCCTGATCCAGAGCGGACGCTACTATGTGGACAAGACCATGTTCATCCGGGAACTGCTGGATGAACACCCATTTGTGACCATGATCCACCGCCCCAGCAATTTCGGCAAGTCTCTCACCCTGGATATGCTGCGCTGCTTCTTCTCCCCTACAGAAGACCCCCATCTCTTTGATGATCTCGCCATCAGCCAGGAAACCGCGCTTTGCCAGAAATACAAGAATCAGTATCCGGTGCTCCACCTGGATCTCTCCGCACTGGGCAATGTCCCGTGTTCTGAGGCAATGCGCTGCCTGGCCGGCCAGATCTCCAGTCTCGCCTTCCGCTATGAGTCTCTCTGCCAGAGCGGCAAGCTTCCTCTCCCGGACAATAGGATTCTGCAAACCTACATGGCACTGGCAGATCCCCGCACCTGGCCGGTGCACTCAGAGGATTTGGATGTGCTCCTCGAGTTTGCCCCGCACACCATGTGCCGGATTCTCCATTGGTACTACGGCAAAGATGTCATCGTTCTCATAGACGGCTACGATGTTCCCCTTCGCAAAGCGGGATCAGATCGCATGCGAAATGTACTCGAAGGGATGCTGCACAACCTGCTGCAGACCAATCGTTTTCTGCAGTTCGCCGTGATCACCGGCTGCGTGAACCTCACCAGAGACCCCGTTTTTGAGCGGATCAATTGCCTGTATGCATGGGATGCAGCGGACAACTTTGCCGCAGACTCCTTTGGGTTCACGGAGCAAGAGATATCTGAGCTTCTGCGGTTCTATCGGCTTTCAGAGGCCATGGACACCGTCCGGGGCCGGTATCATGGTCACCGGTTCGGCGGCGAGCCCCTGTCCTGTCCCTGGGACATTCTCAGTTATATAGACCACTGCCTGATAGATAACACCACAGAGCCGCTCCGCCCTCCGGCTGAGGACGGCAGCCATCCTCTCCTGAGAGCCTTGCTGCAGGAGGGAGGTTCTTCCGCCCTCACGCTTCTGGAAGGCGGCACCATTCAGAAGCCTCTCACTGCCCTCACCTGCCGGAATTTGGACCAGCCGGAAGGCAGGATCTGGAGTCTCCTGGTTGCCGAAGGCTACCTCACCGTTGCGGGAATCGCGGAGACCACCGAAGAAGATGAGGAGGAGGAGGCAGCTTACCTCGCATGTGCAGATGGGAATCTGTATGAGCTCGCAATCCCCACGGGCCAGGTCCGGGAATGGTTTGAAGAAGTGCTGCAGAACTCCAAAACCGCTGGGGATCTGCCGGCATAAAACACAGGGCAGCACAATGGCCGCCCTGTGAGACTGCACTATTCTAGTGAGAGGAATGGCAATCTGCAGCAGGAAGATCTGGTCCTCCGTAGAGAGGGAGATTTCCCCGCCATACCGCCTTGCCAGGGTGCGGATGCTCTTCACCTCGATGCCGTGGTTGGCGGCATCCTCCTTGCTGGTCTGGGAAACGCCGTCCCGCATCTGGATGGTCACGGCTTTTCGGGTCGACTTCACTAATGCACTACCGTTCATGGGCGTCTTCGACAGCTGGGACAGCTGGCAAGATCTCATGAGACACCAGGACATGTTCAAGCTGCGCCTTGTCTCCCGTCATAGGGACAGAACAATCAGGCTTCTGTGCTTTTCGTATTATCCGGCTTATCCTGCAGCAGACGGGAAAAGTCCACATTATCAAAGAGTTGCAGCACATCGCCTACTTTGTCTTCAGAACTGTGGATCTGAAGCCTGCACGGAGAGCCTAGAACGCAGCATGGCTCAGAATAACATCTCCCAAGTCTGTCTTTGTGATAGTACGCCGGTGTCCCCTCTGTTGCATCGCGCAGCACTTGATAGAAAAACTGTTCCCAGCTGTTGTAGGTTGTATCTACTACCTCTGCGGTGTTCTCGAGCGCATTCCGTACAGTAGCGTCTTTCTGAAACAGCTTTTCATGTAGTAAAAGCCACTCGAAGGATTCAGGCAGACATAATCTCATTTTGTTGTAACCAACGTATTTATTATCCAGTACTCGTCCTACTTCGCTTCCAAATGCAGCTCCGTCTGCTAGGACCAATACATCTTCGTCCTTTACCAAATCTGAAAGTAAAACTTTATAGATGTTAGATTTCCCAGACGCAGCAATGCAAAATCCCACTTTGCCATCAAGCAGTTTCCGAAAGAAAGTGTACCCAGACCTTCTGTCTTCTGTTAGGATACAACTGGGCTGAATTGGACTATGGTCCTCTTCGTAAAGAGGTTGTAAAAAGTGCATTGAGCCAGAGGATTTTAGCTCATAGATTTCGTTCACGCTGTATGGGATACTCTGTAAAGGATCTCTGTTGATAAACACAAAATAGTTATCGGATTGCATTGCAGCCTCGGCAAATGCACCACTGGTCACATAATCATCGCTTTCATCGAAGAAAACGATAGCATCACTTCTTGTTTTTAGCCAAGTGGCCCAGTCCTCACCCAAAGCTGACGCCGGTATGCACTCTGCTGGGCACGAGACTTGGACTGTAGACCCTCTTCGAGATAACTCTAACATACGATAAAGTGAGGTTTTTCCCGTTGCGCTGTCTCCACGAATGAGTGTATACTTCCGATTAATTACAAAATCGTATTGTAATTTCTTCGCAGTGATTCTAACACGATATTTTCCCTTCATTGCATTACTCCGTTTTTAAGACATAGTCGTTGTAAGCCATCATATAATCAACCATGCTGTCTATCTTCATTCCATTAAAATCACAAATAGCATTGATATCCGCCACGTCCCTCTCTTCTAGCGGATGAAAATGGAAAATGCGTCTAAACACAACGGTAATATCATGCATCTTTCCAATTCGAATCATCCAAGCCCCACAATTATCCCCGATTGCAGTGCCATTGAATTCATGTTCCGGTTCCTTTAGCATTAGAATAAGTGTTTTAGCACCATTGGAAAGATCTCTCGGTCCAATGAAATCCAGCACAGGACTGTCTATTACAGAATCCGAAATCACCTTCGAATGATCGATATCCTCTACAATCTGTTGAACAAGGGGATCGCGGAACCATTCTCTCTCATAGTTGACGTCAAAATAATCGCTTGAGTAGATCAAGGTATTTGGCGAGCGTTCAAAGCGAATATGGATCATGTGTCATTCCTCCCAGGTGTTAGAGCAGAAAGAGCTCTATACTGCAGCACGAGTCCGATGTCTAATAGTTTACCCTGTCTCGTTCAAGAATAGCGCAACAGCAGGGCATTGTCAAGCGCAGTTTATTTCACCAAGAACCCCATCCCCATTGATCTCCGTCTGATGGAATCGTGGTCTTTTCTACAAGTCAGCACGACACTTCCCTGTACTCATCTACGCGATTGCGGAGCTTTCCATTTGGGTCTGTTTGAAGCACGGACTGGACCGCAGATTCCTGTCTTCCATCGTTCTACGCCAGCGGAATGGCGATCTGCAGCAGGAAGATCTGGTCCTCCGCGGAGATAGCGATGTCTCCCCCGTATCGCCGTGCCAGGGTGCGGATGCTCTTCACCCCGATGCCGTGGTTGGCGGTGTCCTCCTTGCTGGTCTGGGGCACGCCGTCCCGCATCTGGATGGTACCGGCATAGTAGTTCTCCACCTCGATGTCCAGCATGTTCCCCCTGGTCTGAAGGGAGAAGCGAATGGTCTTCATCCCCGGCTCAGAGACCTGCTCCACCGCCTCGATGGCGTTGTCCAGGGCGTTGCTCAACATGGTGTAGAGGTCCACCGTGCCGATTTTCCCCATCTCTTTGGCACTGACTGCGCAGGAGAGCCGGATCCCTCGATTGGCACAGAGCAAATTCTTCTCGGTGAGGAGAGTGTCCAGCACCTCGTGCCCCGTGTGCACGGTGGCATCGTAGAACTCAGCCGCACGGCGGGTCTCCTCCAGCACCTCCTTGCGCTCGCTCTCGTCTGCCAGTTCCAGGGCCCGGAGCTGCCGCTTGAGATCGTGGCACTTGCGGCGAATGAACTCGATGTTCTCCTGGCTGAACTCGTACTGGGCGCTTCTCTCCTTGATGGTCTGGGCAACCAGGTCCCGCTCCCGCTGGAGATAGTTCACCTCGTACACAAAGTGCTGGAAGACGAACATGGCAGTACAGATCAAAAAGCGGATCCCCACGCAGAAGTACCGGATGAGATCGGATTGGGTGCGGTCTGCGTGCATCACCGGTACCACCCACTCGGTAATGCCGTTGGTGGCGTACATGATGAGCTGGAAGCTGAAGAAAAGCGTGCCATACAGCCAGAAAGTAGAGGGGGTGTCCTGGAGCACGTCCGGTCCCTGCTGCAGATACCGGGCAAGTACCCTGTATGCGGCGTAGTACGTCACCCCGTAGAGGGCAATACAGAGCAGAATATAGAGCACCGGCATCTGCTGGGGCAGGTCCGGCAGCCACATCATCACAATGAGGTACCGGATGTACGTGGTTACAATGCTCTCCAACGTAAATCCCAGCAGGCAGCGATATAGGGCGTTGCAGGGCGAGATGTCGTAGCAGCGGTATACCGCAAGGGCAACCAGGACAGAGACCGTGAGCCAGTATCCCACCGAGGCCGCCCCATACAGGACATAGGGCAGCCGGGCCATCATCGGCTCCAGAGACACATAGGCAAACCCCATGGCGAGGCAGACCCCGCCATACATGCCCAGCCGTCCCCAGTACTGCTCCCGCCTGGCGACCGCATGGCGGCAGAAGAGGAAGCAGGCCCCGACCAGGCCGGCCACTGCGCGAAACTGGTCCAGGTAGGCCATGAACGTGTTCAACATGGATGCACCTCTCAGCCCCGGACGCTTTGAAAGTACGCCTGCATCAGGTCCTTCTTGTAGCTCCGGCCAATGGGGATCTCGGTACCAGCCACCACGAGGTCGTTGGCATGGATCACATCGATGCAGGCCGCATTCACCAGATACGAGCGATGGACCCGGCAGAACCCATAGGGCTTCAGCATGGCCTCGTGATCCCGCATGTTGCCCCGGATAGAATGCTCTGTATCTCCGCTCCCCTGGGCATTGCGGACGTGGTACACCAGGTAGTGATCAAAGCCCTCCACATAGGTGATGTTGGGGATGGCCACCCGCACGCTGCCGTCCACCGTGTCCAGCAGCAATTCCCGGGTACTCCGCTGGGCAGCCCGCTTCACCGCCCGGCGGAACTTCATGGCGAAGTCGTAATACTCCATGGGTTTAATTACATAATCAATCGCTTCAACTTCAAAGGCATTGATGGCATACTGAGCGATGTTGGTCACAAACAGGATGGTGACGCTGTCGTCCTGGGCACGGACCTTCCGGGCGGTCTCGATGCCGTTGGTACCGGGCATCTCGATGTCGAAGAAGATGATGTCGTAGACCAACTGATAGTGCGCCAGCAGATCATCCCCCGAGGGATACAGATCCGCCTCTATGGCAGTGCCGCTCTCCGCCGCATACCGCTCCAGATAGGACCGCAGAGTCTCCCGCTCAGTCGCCTCGTCGTCTACAATTGCCACCCGCATCCGGATCACACCCTTCCAAGATCATACCATCCTGTTTTCGGTTATGGCAGGCCATATGGTGGATTTCCATCGCCTGCTGCCGTTTTACCTGTTGTTGCACTATTTTAATCCGGCGGGGAGGAATCGTCAAGGACGGACAATGGTTTTGAGACAGCTTTTGCCGGGAGGATCTGCGCCTTCACGGACCGCCCTGGTAGGCAGTCTCGGACGCCATTTCGGGGCATTTAGACATTGCGCTCCGTATAAATCTCTCAATTTATACAAGTAGCAATAGTATTATGTTTCTAACATGTAAGAATGGCGTCTTTTCCATGCCGGCTTTTCTCGGTCTTGGGCAATACAGGAGACTCCAGACATGCGCCCGCATTTCAGCGCAGAACCAACCAAAACCACATTTTCTGAACCAGAGAAGCCTGTTTTCCCACCCAGCCCCCGGCGAAACGCACTGTCTGGCAACATCATTGGTGCTGGATGAAACACCGTGGCAGCTCCGCTCGATGGTATCCGACCCCATTCCTGCTGCACACCGCTCCCTGCCGGCACTGCAATCCCGTTTCGCTCAAGCTGCTTTCATTTAAAAATACCCGGTCTGGAACTGCGAAAAACCCTGTAAAACACCCGATCCCTGTGAAGTAGTCTTCCTTTACAATCTATCCTTCAGCAGAACTTCGTCGCAGTCTGCACCTGTGCTACGGAGCTGGACCTCTCCCCCTACCCTGCTGTCCCACCGAGAACAGCGGCATTGTGTCTGCCGCCCCCCCCAAAGGCCATGGCGCTCCCTACCTCGATGTGGATGGAGCTATGGTAGCAGCCAGGCATGTGACTTATGTTCTTGTAAGGTCTATCTGCAGGATGTAGTCATCAAACTCCCCGGGATCGGGATCCAGGTAGTCTTTCGGATCTGGGTAATCCTCTTCCGGCACTTCCTCTGCGTCCAGCAGTTGGAAGGACTCCGCTCTGGTGTCGTAGTCCATGCTGGCCAGGATCTTCTTGGTGTTGGGATCCCGAAAGGCCCTGGCAAGGGTGATCTCATTGCGCAGAAGGGCAATGAGATCATCGTCTGTGATCGGGCTCACCAGCCACTGCTGGGAGTCTCGTGTGTCGAAGCACATGCAGAGATAGCGTGCATCATCAGCATCCTGGAGCACCATCAGGAGGGGATAGTCATAATCCACGACGATTTTCTCCACCCGAAGATCGCCGTACAGCGGTGTGTTCTTAAAGTACGGATTTGGAATTCGCATGGCTTGTCTCTCCTCTCGGCAGCAGCTCAACGGGAAATCCCTGGAGTATGATCCAGCAGTTCATTCCGCTCCATTGCCAGACGTCCCCACGCCTCAATCACGGCACCATGATGCCAGTATAAACCACGTAATTTATATTTGCAATATAGATGTCCATTCTTTTTCACAGTGTATCAAAGAATCTCAACCCTCGCCACCTCGGAAAGGCAAGATGTTTTCAGTTATCCGCTTGTTCAATATATTAGTTAATATCGCTTTGTTCACACACACGAAAAGGCCCGGATGAGATTCCTCTCATCCGGGACTGATGTACTAAAATCTGGAGAACATCCGCTGGCGGACCTCTTCGTCGTCCGGCGGTTCTTTATGGCGGCAGAGCCACTTCACCTGGTTGTGATCCTTCGGCGCCACCTCTCGATCCGGCACCTCCAGCACATACCGCTCCGATACGTTGATCACCTGGGTGGTGCGGTACCGCCGCTCCCGGGGGTTCTGGATATCGTAGCGTGCATGGACGTGCCCGTGGAGGAGGTACATGGGACTGTACTTGTCTATGAGTTCCAGGAAGGTCTCAAATCCCCGGTGGGCGGGATCCTCCCGGTCTCCCACTCCCTTGGGCGGGGCGTGGGTGATGACAATGTCCACCCCGCCGGCCCGCCAGAGGGCAAAGCGCAGCTTGTTCAGGCGGCGGCTCATCTGCTCCTCGGTGTACTGATAGGGACCGGGGTTATACCGGAGGCAGCCGCCCAACCCAAGAATCCGGTATCCGTTGAAGGTAACGAGACCGCAGTCGATATCCACACAGCCGTCAGGGGGCTGGGTGAGATATCCCTTGTCGTGATTGCCGGGGACATACAGCAGGGGCTTGTTGCCCATGGTAACGAGGAACGCCAGGTAGGAGGCCTTCAAGTCCCCGCAGGAGAGGATCAGGTCGTAATCGTCCAAACGGCCGGGCTGGTAGTAGTCCCAAAGCGCCGGGCATTCCTCATCCGAAACCGCCAATATCCGCAACGCTGTTCCCTCCTGTCTGCTGGATCTCTCTGCAGGTGTCTCTCTGTTCTCGGGTGTTTGCTTGCTGTTGGGTGATCAGAGGCCCTCGCTGGCGTCTGCCTTCTCCGGCGGGATCTGATCCCGGTGGATGCCCAGCACCCGCACCAGAGGCTGGCTGATGGACATCAGCTCCTCAAATTTGGGGAAGCTGCCGATGACGTTGGAGCACAGCCAGTCCATGTGCAGCAGGTCCTGGGGCTCAAATCCGTTCACGCCGTCGTTCTTCACGGTGCCGTCCTGGGCGGTGATCTCTCTGCGGAAGGGATCCATGGTGCCCTCCCGGAGGTTCCGGAGCAGCAGTTGGATGAGAGCCTGCTGGCTCTTGGGCAGTTCGGGGCCAAACTCCACATCGATGACGCCGCTGTCCATGCCCCACCAGTAGTTCACGGCCTCGGGATTGCCCTTGCGCTGGGTGTAGGTGCCGGCCAGCACAGAGCGGACGATGTTCTCATAGAGCTTGCCCCACTTCCAGATGGGAGAGGCCAGCGGCGTGAGTTTCCCATCGTCCTGGATCTGGTAGGTGCCGAACTCACCGAACTCCATATAGGCGGGGTCGCTGGTGGGCACATCCCGGTTGGAGATGATCTTGCAGCCCATGTCCATGAGCCGCTGGGTGGCACTGCCGGGGAGGCAGGACCAGTCCAGATAGACCTTGGCCCGGGGGTTTGTCATCTGAGCGCCGAGAGCGAAGGCGTTGATGGAGGCGGGCACACCCAGGATGGGATAGGAGCCCACGTAACCGATGCGGTTGTCGTCGGCAAGGGCGCCGGCGATGGCACCGGTGATGAACTTGCCCTCATAGGTACGGCAGTAGTAGCTGCGGACACTGGAATAGGGGGTATCTGCAGAGCAGTTCAGGAACTTTACCTTGGGATACTTCACCGCCGCCTTCAGGGTCTCGTGGACCATGGGCGGGGTGGTGGTGAAGACCACCTGGGCGCCGTTCTCCACAGCCTGCTCCAGAAGGGCTTCCACCTGTTCCGGGCTGTCTGCGTGGGAATAGGTGCGCACGGAGATCTTGTCTCCCAGGGTCTCCTCCAGGTAGGCCCGGCCCTGGTCGTGGCCGCGGGTCCAGTTGCTGCACTCCGGACAGCCCTGGTAGATGAAGGCGATCTTCAGTGCGTCCGATCCGGTCACCACATTGGCGGTCTTGGTGATGATCTTGCTGATGAGGCCCTTGTTCTCCGGCTCTGTGGGAGCGGGGACGGTCTCCAGCTTCTTGGCGGGCTTTTCCGGGGCGGCGGTGGTAACCACGTCGTCCCAGAGGGCTGAGATGGACTTCTTCAGCTCTTTGTTGGACATCTCCGCCAGGCTTTTATAGGGATAGATCTGCAGCCAGAGGAGCAGGGCGTTCTCTGCCCCCAGTTCCTTCTCCGGGTGGTCCGCCTGGACTGCGGTGAAGGCGTCCCGGAAGTAGGTCCAGCTGGAGAGGAAGCTGCGGCGCTCGTCCTCGTCCCAGACCTCACCGGGGTCTTTGCCCAGCCGCGCCTGCAGACGGGCATAGTATCCGGGCTTGGTATATTGAATGTCGTAGATGCCGGCGATCTTGAAGAACTCCAGGAACTCCTGATAGGCCTTGGCCCGCGGGGTGTCCCATTCATCCGGCAGCACCCGCTTGATGGTGGCGGGGATCCGGGCGGCGCCGAAGTGCTTCAGCACGCTCACCCGCTTGTTGCCCTCCTGGACATAGAACTTGCCCATATATTCAAAGCACAGAATGGGATCGCGGATGCCCTCGTCAGAGAGGTGGGCTTCACAGAGCGCGATCCACTTGGCCGCAAATTCGCTGTCCTCGGCCAGGATGGGAAGGAACCCGGCACTGAATGCGGCGGTGCGGCCGGCAGACTTGATTCCGGCGATCAGGTCCACCGGGATCTCCATGGTAGGGATCTCCTGTACAGACAGCAGGTTGTTGTTTGGCAGAATGTTGTCCAGCACTGCGGGGTAGGGGTCTTTCCCGGCGGCGGCCAGGTCCTTGCACTCCTTGAGCCCCATCTTTAAAGCCTGGCTATACTCCAGCCTCGCACTTTGTAACATAGTGTCACTCCATTACAAAACATTTTCCCTGACGGCCGCAATCATACCCCCTGGAAACGAGAAAAGCAACAGAGAGACCATCCAAAGCTCACCCCTGCCGGGTACCATTTTTGCTGCAATATTGCCCATTCCGCCCTGTTTTGTTGGAAAATGAACCGTTTCACCGCGAATTTCATACTCCGGATTGGCGCAAAATCCCGCCATATGCGCCGTTTCTCCGCAGGAAACAATGGAAAAGTACGGAAATTCGCTTTTTTCCCTCCTTCTCTCTTGACAGCCCCTCCCCCGCTGCCGTACACTGCCCAGCAGAGAGGAGTCGATCCCACCAATGAAAATCCTGGTTACCGCCTTCAATCCCTTTGGGGGAGAAGCCAAAAACGCCGCCGAGATGGTCCTCCAGCGCCTGCCGGACCGCATCGGCGATACCGCAATCTGCAAACTGTCTGTCCCCACAGAATTCGAAGCCAGCGTCCGCATCGTGGAGGAGGCCATCCGTAACGAAGATCCCAACGCCGTCCTGATGCTGGGCCAGGCCGCCGGCAGAGCACAGCTCACCCCGGAGCGGGTTGCCATCAACGTGGACGACGCCCGCATTCCGGACAACGCCGGCGTGCAGCTGATAGACAGGCCCATCTTCCCAGACGCCCCGGCGGCGTACTTCAGCACCCTGCCCATCCGTCCCATGACAGCGGCCATCCAGGCAGCCGGGGTACCGGCAGCCATCTCTAACAGCGCCGGCACCTACGTCTGCAACCATCTGATGTACTGCATTCTGGACTTCCTCCGGGAGGCCAGTTGGGTAAAGGCGGGCTTTCTCCATGTGCCCATCACCCCGGAGCAGGCCACCGCAGAAAACATGCCGTCTCTGCCGATCGAGACTATCGAGAAGGGCGTTATCGCGGCTCTGGAGGCCATCATCGCGGCAGACAATACCGATCCTGCGGCGCGGGAAGACGCCAAGACGGAAGCCTTCGTCCGCTCTATCCTGGAGCAGCACAACGTCTAAGACAGATCCCAAGGCAGGAAATAAGCCGCAGCACAAATCCCCCGCTGTTTTGTCGCATTCAGACACTTTTCCGGCATATTTCAGAACTTTTTGCACGCAAAGTCCCATTTATGGGACACATCTCACCCGCGTAAAAAGCAGAGGCTGGTCTCCCAGCCTCTGCTTTTCTGCTGTATGGGGATTAGAACTGCAGGGCTACCTCGGTGAGGTGCTCGGCGCTGAGGCCGAACTGCTTCAGCAGCGGCACAGCCGGGCCGGAGTGGCCGAACTCGTCGTTCACGCCCACTCTCTTTACCTTGCAGGGGATGCCGGACTCTGCGATCACAGCACACACGGCCTCACCCAGACCGCCGATGATGTTGTGCTCTTCGGCGGTGATGATCTTGCCGCACTCCTTGGCAGCCTGGAGCACCAGCTCGTTGTCCAGGGGCTTCACGGTGGCCATGTTGATGACCCGTGCGTGGACGCCCTTTTCCTCCAGAGCCTTGGCAGCCTCAATGGCCTCTGCCACCAAGAGGCCGTTGGCGATGATGGCCACATCGTTGCCCTCGGTGATCACTTCGCCCTTGCCGATCTCGAAGTGGAAGGTCTCAGGATCGTGGAAGACAGGCACTGCGGAGCGGCCGAAGCGCATGTACACAGGGCCCTGGTGCTCATAGGCGGCGAACACCATGGCCTTGGCCTCTACATCGTCTGCGGGGCTCATTACCACCATGCCGGGGATGGAGCGCATGAGGGCGTAGTCCTCGCAGCACTGGTGGGAAGCGCCGTCCTCGCCCACGGAGATACCGCCGTGGGTGCCGCCGATCTTGACGTTCAGGTGGGGATAGCCGATGGAGTTGCGGACCTGCTCGAAGGCGCGGCCGGCGGCGAACATGGCGAAGCTGGAGGCAAAGGGCACGAGACCCATTGCGGCGGCGCCTGCTGCCACTGCCATCATGTTGCCCTCGGCGATGCCGCAGTCGTAGTGACGGCCGGGGAAGGCCTTCTTGAAGATACCGGTCTTGGTAGCGCCGGCGAGATCGGCATCGAAGACGATGACGTCATCGTGGGCCTCGCCCAGCATTTTCAGCGCGTTGCCGTAGCTCTCGCGGGTAGCGATCTTTTTCACGTCTGCCATATCATTCCGCCTCCAATTTCGCCAGCAGCGCATTGAGCTCGCCCATGGCCTGCTCGTATTCGGCATCGTTGGGCGCCTTGCCGTGCCACTCCACAGAGTTCGTCATGTAGCTCACATCTTTGCCCTTGATGGTGTGCATCACGATGCCGGTGGGCACGCCCTTGGTGGCCCGTGCCTCGGCCATGGCCTTCTCCATCTGCTCGAAGTCGTGGCCATCGATCTCGATCACATGCAGGCCGAATGCGGCCAGCTTGTCTGTGATGGGATACGGGCTCATGACCTTATCAATCGGTCCGTCGATCTGCAGGCCGTTGTTGTCGATGATCACGGTGAGGTTGTCCAGCTTATAGTGGTGGGCAAACATCATGGCCTCCCACACCTGGCCCTCTTCGATCTCGCCATCGCCCAGGAGGGTGTACACACGGCAGTCGTTGCCCATGTGCTTGGCAGCCAGTGCCATGCCGCAGGCTGCGGAGACGCCCTGGCCCAGAGAGCCGGTGGACATGTCCACGCCGGGGGTGAGCACCATGTTGGGATGTCCCTGGAGATGGCTGCCGATCTGGCGGAGGGTCTTCAGGTCCTCCCAGGGGAAGAATCCCCGCAGGGCCAGCGTGGCATAGAGACCGGGGGCGGTGTGGCCCTTGGAGAGGACGAACCGGTCCCGGTTGGGATTCTTGGGGTCTGCGGGATCGATGTTCAGCTCCTTGAAATAGAGGTAGGTGAACATGTCTGCGGCGGAGAGGCTGCCGCCGGGATGGCCTGCCTTAGCGGCATGGGTGCCTTCGATGATGCCCATGCGCACTTTGCAGGCAGCGATCTGCAATTGCTTCTTTTCGCTAGCTGTCATTACGCTGTTACTCCTTCCTTAGTTCTCGATTAAGACGCCGTCTGGATGCCGAACTGATATGCTGTGACGGTGTCGTAGGGCTTGTCCGGGGTGAGGACCGCACTGGGAAAATTGGGGTGGTTGGGGGCATCCGGGAACACCTGGCTCTCCAGGCAGAATCCCCAGCGCTTCCCATAGGGAGTGTTGTCCTTGCCCACAGGGCAATCTGCCATGTAGTTGCCCGCATAGAACTGCAGGCCCGGCTGATCGGTAATCACATCCAGGGTGATGCCGCTGTCCGGGGACCACACCTTGGCCGCTTGGTTCATGGTGCCTTCTCCCTGATTGATCACGAAGTTGTTGTCCCAGCCGCCGGCCCAGGCCAGCTGCGGGAACGGATCGTCTATGCCGTCTCCGATCTTCCGCGGGGTGCGGAGATCCATCGGGGTGCCCTCCACCGGGGCGATCTCACCGGTGGGGATGGAACGGGGATCGGTGGGGGTATAGCAGTCTGCGTTGATCTGGATGATGTGGTCTGTGATGGGGCCGCTGGCGTGGCCGTTCAGGTTAAAGTACGCATGGTTTGTGAGGTTGCAGAGGGTCTTCTTGTCTGTCTCTGCATGGTACTTGATCTCCAGGCCGTTCTCCAGCACGGTGTACTTCACCTGGATGGCGAGGTTTCCCGGATATCCGGCGTCCATATCTGGGCTGTCCAGGGTGAGCAGGACGGAGTTCTCGGTTTGCTCTGCAATCGTCCATACCTTGGCCCAGTAGCCTGTGACGCCGCCGTGGAGCTGGTTGGGACCATCGTTTGCGGCGAGCACATACTCCTGTCCGTCCAGGGTAAAGCGGGCACCGCCGATCCGGTTGGCAAACCGGCCCACAATGGCGCCGAGATACTTATCCTGTTTCCGATACCCCTCCAGGGTATCCATACCAAGGAGCACATCCACCGGATTGCCGTTCCGGTCCGGCACCACAAGGGTGCGCAGAGAGGCCCCATAGGTTATCACTGAGCAGCTGACTTTAGCGCTATGGAGGGTTACTTCCTCCACAGGGGTACCGTCCGGCATGGTACCGAACAGCCTGCGATCTGTCTGCATTTTAGAAACCTCCTCAGGCAAATTTCACCAACAATCAGAATACCACAAACCGCTCAATTTTGCAATTGTCATTTGACGGTTCGCGTTGCTTAAATATGGACATCCGTTGTCTGAACGCGCCAGGCAAAAGAGGAACAGCCGTGAGAATCCGGCAGGAGCAGGACATCTCTTGTCCCGGCAGCCGTATCACCCGAATTTGGCCGATTTTCACGATTTTGGGGTCCGGTTCTTCCTATTGACGGCGCCCGCCGCAAAGTGTACACTGTACAGGAAAAGCGGTGCGATCTCGGTGCAGCAGGCCTCTACCGCTCTGGAAAGTACTGAAAATCGGTCCAAGTGCAATTTGGCTCTGCAGAGCATGCACAGGGATTGTTCGGCAAGCGGATGTTGCAGGATGATACCTGCCACTATACCGTGGGAGGACGCGGAAAACAAGAGACAGGCACTTGCATCTTTCCGGAAGGATTGGAGGATTGGTACGTCTGCACTTGTAGAAATGCATGCAAAGACGCTCTCCCAAGCACGCAATCTTCCCCTGCCAAAGTGCATCTCGCACGGCAGGAGAACCGGATCTGCCGAACTCGCACCGACATGACGGCATGAGACCTGAACCAGAAACGCCAAGGAATCAAACACAATTGGACAGCATCGCGGCAGACCACCTCGGATAGATCTGCTCAGTCCGGTGCCGCTCCCCGGTTTTATTATTCGGAGGGAATAACAGATGAACGAACTGATAAAAGAGAAAAGCTGCGGCGCTGTGATCTTCCGCTGGAAGA
>CANQII010000045.1 GCA_947623875.1 uncultured Oscillospiraceae bacterium | reverse complement strand
CTGAAACGGTAGGCTTTTAGGTACTGACATTCGACAAACTTCTATTTGAGACCCAGGGAGGCTATGTCGGTAGGGTCAAACCCCAGCTTCTGGCACCGAACGACTACACTTTCTTTGAGGTGGGGGAATAGCCATTCACCATCTATCAGGCCACATTGGACAGCACGGAGGGTATTGTACCAACCTCTGATTGATATATCATTATTTTTATCAAATTCATTAATGTTTTTCAACGTATCAAATGCAATTAAACTAGACAGGTGATTCAAAAAGAGCCATCCTTCTTCGCTAAACTGATTATCCATATAGGATACATCCTGTGCCAATGTATTATCGTATGTCTTAAAATACTGCTCTATGCTTTGCCGTTGTTTGTAAAGCCGATATATTTTCTCGGCTGGAACATCCATCACAGTTGTGCGAATTGTCAATGTTCCAAATGTATCCCTTTTATTATATCCTTCATCATCTATATCTTCGTCAGAAAGAATATATTCGCCGTCTTGTATATAAATTTGCAGTCCATGGTCTACAGCCTTCTGGCAAGCCGTCTGCTGTCTCTCCAGAGTGGAAATATTTGCCTTATAACTTTTAATATCATTATCAATCTTTGTCAATTCCTCTTTTTTGCTGTTTAAGTCTGTCAGAATTTCTTCTACACGTCTCTTCTTGACAAGAAATACAACATGCGCATGGGTTCTTTCGGCATCTCTGTTAGCAAAACTTCCTTCTTGAAATTCCACACTGTGCTGTGCCCCAGCAACTTTCTCGGATGACGCACCAGCAGTTTCAAGATCCTTGAGCTTCTTCCGTGCGTTCTCGAGTCGCTGCTCTGTTGCTGACGCCGCAGCCTGTTTTTCACCGAACTTAGCCTCGGCTACATTTGCTTGATCTGTTGCATCTTGTAGTTTCTTTTCTAATTTCCCTATATCCTTTTCAACCTTAGCTCTGCTACTTTCACACTTGCTTATCTTTTTTTGCATTTTGTTTAACGTTTTTACCGTTTGCGACAGCTGATTGTCGTTTGAACTTTCGGTCTTTGAAATGAAGGTAGCAAGCTCCTGGCTCTGCTGCTGGTAGTCGAGATAAACAATAATACGATATGTTTCTCTGCTTAATACAACATAGCTAATAGCTCTCTTTTTGTACGTAAAGTCTCCCTGAAATGTTTTCCAAGTAGACAAATCGAGTTCTTTTATTTCAGCGTTGTTCCTTTTAAGTGGAATAATATAGCGAAGCCCCATATTTGACAATTGGTCAAAACGATCCTGACTTCCCATCCCCGTGTCTCCGATCGCTATCTGATCACCTGCGGGTTGTAATTCATCCAAAACACTTTCAAGAGCGTTGCTGTCTATTGTATACCCTGCAAATTGTTTGTAATAACTTGGAAATCCAACTGACCCGTCCCCATTTGTGGAGAATACATATAACACATTTAGTTGATCATGATATCTTGCTTTAGTATCATAGCCAAGCGATTTTAATGGCATATTTCGAGCAGAAGTTAGCATTCTATGGCCATCCATAATCAAATACTGGGTTCCTTTTTGAATTTCAAGTAGCATATATTGTCTAATCAAGCTTCTTTGAGATCCTAAAATAAAAAGGATATTTGCAATATTCTGCTTATTAATGACAATATCTGGATACAAATAGCACAATAAGGAATGGTTAAAATTGATTTGAAGATCCCGCAAAGGACATGCATATATAGCCCTCAGCATTACGATTACATAGATATAGATCCAATACTGTGGGAATATGGTCTGCAAATTCACCCTCATCATTTCCGTGCGTTTTATCAGATAAACAATTGGACCAGCCTCAACGACATCGCTTAATATGGACTCCTTATCTGGTAGTACATTGCCTGGTGCCGCAGCCGTTCCTTGGATCCATCCGCAGCCACTTAGCGTAGGCTGCCTATCCTCACTATTTCCAAGCTGCTCATTGGTTTTGCTTACTGGGGTTGCCTCAACCTGAGTGCTTCCCTCAAACACATGCCCTGCATTGGTTTGATCCTGTGACTGGAGAGCCGGAGAATCATCAGTCTGGCTAGCACTCTGAGCTCCCTGCTGCTTAACTTCCTTTTTCTTCCGTTTGCTTTCTACGAGCCCGGTTGGTGTGATCTTCCCTATTATAGAACCGGATTTCTTTATTTTCTTTTTATATACAGGGTCCCAGCTACTCGATCTATTGTATAGATACCAATTTCCAGTTATATACTTTATCTCCGTATTCTTTGGCTTGACAAAGTTATTCACGTATTCAGGCCGTTCAATTTTTTGATTCATACAATTTCACCCCTTTATTACAGGTACCTAGACTCTGGTCTAGGTTGTGACTATATACTAGCATGTGCATGCCGTCTTGTCAAGCAAATAAAGGGATCTTGAGAAAAATATTTATTTTTTTCGAAAAGCCTGGCACCTAAATATCGACCGTTTCAGATCAACTGCATCGAGATGGGATCCAACGCCCTCTCTGCGCTGTTCACGGTAACCGACACAGGAAAGATTGTGATCGCCAACAAAAAGTACATCCTATCAGACTACCTGGCGTTGGATACCGCCATCGCGTATCGCGGGTACTGTTTTTCCAGTGTGAAGGAATTCGGCGACTATCTCGATGAACTTTGGCCCGAAATCCCCACAAAGGCGCTGATGGAGGCGCACTATGAAAACAGTCTATAATGGCCTCCATGTGAGCGTGAACCTGGAGAGGGGCGTATATGTCTTTTACCCGGATTCCGGCACCGGCAAATCTTACCTAGCATCGATTTTCAGAGATCTCTCTGCCGGCAAGCTGCGCGTGGCAGCCTATACATATACTGATTATGCTCTTGGCATCCCAATCGATATCATCTTAGACAATGCAAAATTTGATACAGTAGTATTAGATCGCTATGACATGTATTATGGAGTTGGAGTAGAGAGCATCGTTGCATTCGGGGAAAAGGGAACTGTACTCGTGGATTGTAAGCAGACGCCACCGTTTCCCCATGAAATGTGTACTGTCATGTTTTATAATAGCACGCTGGAAGTTTCCGAATTTTGAAACATCTATTTGAGAATCAGGCCGATTTAGTGAAGCACATAGCCTGCCGCCTGTCTCCGTGTAGACAGCGAGAGGAGCAACAGGAAAGAGGGTCTCGGTGTACTGACATGGTACACCGAGACCCTCTTTTCGTATGATCATAGAAGGGCTTTGCAAGGAAACCTTGTCCTACGATTCGCCCTGCTGCAGCTTCAGCATCACTTTGCAGTCTGCTTTTTGGAAGGCGATCCCGTAGCATAGCACAGAAGAACAGCCCTGTTCCAGCAGAGCCTCTGCATAACGATTGTCCTGGATCTGCTTCAGCGCCTCACTGCAGACAGAGTCGAGCTTTGTTCTTCTCCCTGCATCCTTCACTTCTATCACAATCCCCTGCGCATCCGAGACTCTGAAATAGACATCCACATAGCCTTCCCCAGACTGCACTTCAGCTCGTACCATCCAGTTCTGCCGGAGAAGCCCCAGAAGAAGCCCTTGATAGAGGTCCTCCCGCCGCTTAACACTCCTTGCACTCGTATGCGCCGTGAACATGCCAGACAGGATCGAGCGCAGCGCGGTTTCGGCGGCATCGGGATCTCCCCGTTTGAGTGCCGTTGAAAAAGCGGTGATATCACCGGTTTTTGCGGAGTACTTGCTGCAAAGCCAATCCTGAAGCGAATTGCTCAGCAGCCAACGGATCTCCCGGTTCGTTACCGCAAGTTCAGAAATGCCGTCGTCTTCAGAGCGAACGGCCAAGTAACCGGTTGCAACCATCATGCTCCAGATGGCGTTGGATCCTTTATTGTCTAGATCGCTAAACGTGAGCTCGCTGGTGATGGTTTTCCAGATCGACTTACCCGCCATCAGGTCAATATAGTCTTTCTGGGCAGCACTGTCCGCCCGGGACAGCAGAAGCTTGATGATGTCATTGCCGCTGGTGTTAACCCAGAACTTCTGCGGCTCACCGGGACCGCCGAGACGGCATTGATCTGCAAAAGACAGCACATCCCACGGACAGGATACGCGGCTTCTCCCAAACCGGAACCCTTCAAACCAGTCCCGCATGGTTTCCAACATTTCAGGGAACTGATAGTACTCCAGGATATCCTTTACCTCGTCCTCTGTGAAGCCAAAATACTCTCCAACGAAATTGCTTTTCCCAGTCCAGACTCTCAAGTTGTTCAGGCCGGTGAACAGGCTCTCTTTGGCTATTGGAAGACATCCCATTAGGACCGCAAATGCCAGGTTTTCGTTTCCCTTCAGGAGTTTGCTGAAGATTCCTCGTATCAGCGAATTCATTTTGGAATAATACCCTGACGTATATGCATTGTTGAGCGGAACATCATACTCGTCTATCAGAACAACAACCTTTTTGCGGTAATGCTTCTGCATCAACTCTGTGAGAACAAATGGAGCAGTTTTCAGCGCAGCGCGGAACTTGGCTTTTTCGTCCTTCTCTTTCTGCGGCATCTTGTCCAGGTGCAGAATCGTATTGTACTTTTCGAGATCATCTGCGTCCAGATATTTGCTCTTGGTAAGGGACTTCATACGCTGTGCCACGCTTTGCAATTCTGCTACCAGCATATTGCAAGCTTCCTCATAGGTCTCTCCCGCAACATCCTTCCAATCCAGATGGAGAACCGGGTACTTCCCTTGATGCCTTTTGCAGAATTCCTCGCGCTGGCTGATCTTGAGGTTGCTGAACAGCTTGCGGCTCGTGCCGATGGACAAAAACCGATCCATCATATCCAGGTTCAAAGACTTGCCAAACCGCCTGGGACGGGGGATCAGATTCACTGCGGCTCCATTTTGGAGGATCTCGAAGATCAGCATGCTCTTGTCCACATAATAGTACGGCGGATCGTTCCTGGTAACCATCTTTTTGAAGTTGTCTACGCCTAGCGGCGTTGTCTTTTTCCCATCGTACACCGAAAGATCGTCCATTGCGTCCCCTCCTTAACAAACATTTTTAATAGTTGGATCAAGCAACACAGTACCCGGAAAGGTGCACCGTTTCATCTCTGGCAGAAGCTTCTATGGCTAAGTCCGGTTCATTCCCCATGCTACCACAATTGATCCTGCTTATCAAGAATTAGTATGATATATAAATATCTTAATACAATGTTTTTCATGAATTCCCCTTCTCATGCAGCTCATACAGATCGTAAGATGCTCAGCTGAAACGGTTTGTCCCTGCAGAATGCCATACCGCTGAGGTCCGCCTTCGCGAGATCGTTCCGTTCATATTTCATTCACAAAGCATCTGATAAGTGTTCACTGCCTTTTCAGGGTATTTTCAGCCTCAGGCCATACACTCTATCAGAACACCAGGGGTAGGACTGGACAGAGAGAGAGCCCGCAGCCCCCTCCGGTGCCGCTTGTACGAGGAGGAATACCATGATCCAAGCAGAACATCTCACAAAGTACTACGGGGACATCCCCGCAGTGGTGGATCTCTCCTTCACCATCGGGGAGGGACATGTGTACGGCTTTCTGGGTCCCAACGGCGCCGGAAAGTCCACCACGATGAATCTCATGACGGGCTGTCTCTCCGCCACGGAGGGCCGGGTCCTGATCGATGGCAAAGACATCTTTGAAAACCCGAAAGAGGCCAAGCGCCGCATCGGGTATCTGCCGGAGCAGCCGCCTCTCTATCTGGGGGAGACCCCGGAGGAGTACCTGAAGTTCGTGGGCGAGGCGAAGGGGCTCCGGGGCACCGCTCTGAAGGACGACATCGAGCGGGTAATCCAGGAGACGGGCATCGCGGAGATGCGCCATCGCCGGATCTCCGCCCTCTCCAAAGGCTATAAGCAGCGGGTGGGCATCGCCCAGGCGCTGCTGGGAAACCCCCGGGTGATCATCCTGGACGAACCCACGGTGGGCCTGGACCCCATCCAGATCATCGGAATCCGGGACCTCATCCGGGATTTGGGCCGCAGCCACACGGTGATCTTCAGCTCCCACATCCTCTCTGAGGTGCAGACCATCTGCGACGAGATCCTGATCATCGCCCACGGGAAGCTGGTGGCTTTCGACACCCCCGAGGGACTGGAGAAGAAGCTGCTGTCTCCCGGCCAGATCACTCTGGTTACGGATGCCGCTCCGGAGGCGGTACAGGCCGCACTGGCAGAGGTGCCCCACATCAACGACATGGACATCCAGCCCCAGGACGAGGACAACCTCATCACCATCGTGCTGAACACAGACCAGGAGGACATCCACGCCGTCTCCCGGCAGGTGTTCCAGGCCTTTGCCGGCGCCGGCATCGATCTTCTGGAGATGTCTTTGAAGAAGGCCTCCCTGGAGGACATCTTCCTTGAGCTCACCGAGGACACCTCCCCGGAGGAGAACCAGGCAGAGGAGTCTGCGGCAGACACAGGCACAGCCGATGTCCAGCTGCCTGAGATCCCGGAGACCACCACAACAACAGAGACCCAGACGGATTCCGAAGAGGAGGTTGATCCCCAATGATGGCAGTGTGCAGACATGAGCTGAAATCCTGCTTCCACACCCTCACCGCGTGGGTGTTCGGGGCATTCCTGCTGGTCTTTGTGGGCATCTGGGCCATGCAGTACAACATTCAGGCGGCCATGAGCAGCTTTGAGTACGTGCTGGGCAACAGCACCGTCCTCTTTGCGGTGCTCATCCCCCTGCTCACCATGCGCTCCATCGCCGAGGAGCGGAAGCAGAAGACAGACCAGCTGCTGTACTCCCTGCCCATCTCCACCACTGAGGTGGTATTGGGCAAGTATCTGGCGCTGCTGGCGGTGTTTCTGGTGCCGCTTGCGGTGATCGCCCTCTATCCCCTGATCTTCGCCCAGTACGGCGAGGTCTATCTCCCCACCTCATACGGCTCTCTCTTCGCCTTCTTCCTCTTGGGCGCATCCTTGATCGCGGTAGGCGTATTCCTCTCTTCCCTCACGGAGAACCAGGGAATGGCCGCCGGCATCGGGGTGGCGGTGATCCTCCTCAACTACTACAGCGTCTCCCTCTCGGAGTACGTGTCCCAGTCTGTAACGGGCACCGTAGTAGTGCTGGTGGTGGTGGCGATCCTGCTGGGCCTGTTGGTGCGCCACCTCACCCGGAACGGCGGCCTGGCCTACGGGGTCTCCTTTGTGCTCATCGCCATCATCACCGTGATTCTCTGGCGGGACAACACCCTCTTCGAGGGCTTGCTCCCCCGGGTGATGGGTCAGCTCTCCCTCTTTGAGCGGTTCTTCACCTTTGTGAACGGCATCTTCGACCTCACCGCCGTGGTGTACTACCTCACCGTTACCGCCTTCTTCCTCTTTCTCACCGTACAGTCCCTGGAGAAAAGGAGGTACAACTGACCATGAAATCTTCCAAAACCCCGGATCTCTCCACCCGCACCGGGCGGAACAAGATCGCCTTCCAGGGCGGCACATACTCTTTGGCGGTGTCCGCCATCGTGCTGGCCATATTGATCGCCATCAACGTGCTGGTCTCCGTGCTGCCGGCGTCCTCCACCCAGTTGGACATCAGCGCCACCCAGCTCTACTCCATCACCAGCAACACGAAAGCGGTGCTGAGCCAGCTCACCAAAGACGTGAACATCTACTGGATCGTCCAGGCGGACCAGGAGGACGACATTGTGGCAAACCTCCTCTCCCGCTACGACAGCCTCACCTCCAACATCCACGTTGTAAAGCGCAATCCGGATGTGTATCCCACCTTTGCCGCCCAATACACGGATGAGGACGTGGCCAACAACAGCCTCATCGTGGAGTGCGGCTCCCGCAGCCGGTATATCCCCTATGAGGACATCTACGTCACCAGCACGGACTACTACGGCCGCTCCTACGTCTCCGCCTTCGATGGCGAGAGCGTGATCACCTCCGCCATCCACTATGTGGTGAGCAACGATCTGCCGGTGGTGTATCAGCTCCAGGGCCACGGCGAGGGAGAGCTGCCGGAGTCCTTCCAGGATCAGCTGGACAAGGAGAACATCGAGCTGCAGACCCTGTCCCTGCTCACCGCCGATACCGTCCCCGAGGACGCAGACGCCGTCATGATCTACGCCCCGGAGACAGACATCTCAGAAGAAGAGAAGAACATGCTGGCGGAGTACACCAAGGCCGGCGGCAAGCTGCTGGTGATGGCGGGCCCGGTGGAAGACGGCACCCTCACCAACCTCTACGCCCTTCTGGGGGACTACGGCATCACCGCCGCAGAGGGCATCGCGGTGGAGGAAGACCGCAGCCACTACGCCTTCCAGGAGCCCTATATCCTGCTGCCGGACATCGCCTCGGCGGACCTCACGGATCCCCTCATCGCCGAGCACTACTATGTGATCATGCCCCTGTCTCTGGGCCTGGACCTCACCAATGCAACCTCCGGCGTAACCTCCCTGCTCACCACGTCAGACAGCTCCTTCAGCAAGGCGGCGGGCTTCGCCCTCACCACCTATGATAAGGAAGAGGGGGACACAGACGGGCCCTTCTCCGTGGCGGTGTCTATAGACTGCGGCAGCGACGGCCGGATCATCTGGTTCGCCTCCTCGGACTTTCTCAGCGACATCTTCAACTCGTACTCCTCCGGGGCCAACGGCGATCTCACGGTGAACGCCCTCTCCGCCCTCATCGGGCAGCAGGAGACCCTGGCCATCCGCAGCAAGTCCCTCACCAATCAGAACTACCTCACCATCAGCGACAGCACGGCGTCCATGCTGAAAGTCCTCATGATCGGGGTCTTCCCCATCGCCTTCCTGGGCATCGGCATCGCCATCGCCGTACAGAGAAGGAGGCTGGCAAATGAAGCGGCAAACTAAGCTCATCGCGCTGCTGGCGGTCCTCATCGTGATCTGTCTCGCGGCCTTTCTGGCCTCCCGCCACGAGGAGCAGCTGGAGCAGATCCGCAACAGCGATGCGGTGATTCTGGAGATCCCCACAGACTCCCTCACCGCCCTCTCCTGGACGGGGGAGGACGGCACCCTCTCCCTCCACCGGGAGAACGGCAGTTGGGTCTATGACGACGATCCCGCCTTCCCGGTGGACAACGACATCGTAGACGGCATGGCGGAGCAGTTCGCCTCCTTCGGGGTGGCCTTTGAGATCACAGACGTCACGGACACCGCCCAGTACGGCCTGGACGACCCGGAGTGCACCATCACCCTCACCACGGCAGACAAGACCACTACCGTGCAGCTGGGCACCTTCAGCACCATGGACAGCCAGCGGTATGTGTCCATCGGGGACGGCAAGGTGTACCTGGTCTCTCACGATCCTTATGACGAGTTCGATGCCGTCCTCTCGGACCTCATCCTCCAGGACACCGTCCCGAACTTCGGCACGGTAACCGGCCTGCAGGCAGACGGGGACAACGCCCTCGCCATCACCCGGCAGGAGGACAGCCCGGACACGTACTGCGCCGATGACGTGTTCTTCCAGCAGCTGGACAGCGGGGTGCTCCCCCTGGACACCAGCCTGGTGAACAGCCTCACCAACACCATCCGCAACCTCTCCCTCACAGACTACGCCAGCTACAACGTGTCCCAGGAGGAATTGGACACCTTCGGCCTCACCAGTCCCGAGCGCACCTTCACCGTGACATACACCATGGAGGAGGACGCTGCGGAGGAGACCTTTGTGCTCCATGTGAGCCGGGATCCCGCGAAACTCCAGGAGGCCATAGACAACGCGGAGGAGGGCGAAGAGCCCGCCGATGTAGCGGGCTATGTCCGGGTGGGAGACAGCCAGATCGTGTACAACATCAACGCCTCCACCTGTGCCAGCCTGCTGGAGGCCTCCCAGGACACCCTCCGGCACAAAGAGGTCTTCCCCGGCGCCTTCGATACCGTCTCCCAGATCGATGTCACCCTGGAGGGCAATTCCTTTACCTTCACCTCAGCCCCCGGCGAGGAGGAGGACTCCGTGGTGTGGCAATTCAACGGGGCTGAGGTCTCCGTCTCCTCTCTGGAGAGCGCCATCGCCTCCCTCAGCGCCACAGAGTTCACCACCGAGCAGCCCACCGGCAAGGAGGAGATCTCCCTCGTCATCCACCAGGACGATGAGAACTTCCCGGAGGTGCACATCACCCTCTACCGGGTGGACGGCACCAACTGCGCGGCAGTGGTAGACGGCACACCCTTTGCGCTGGTCTCCCGGTCCTCCGTGGTGGACCTGATTGAGGCGGTAAACGCCCTGATTCTCTGATAAAAAAGGCGGCGCAACGGCCAGCCTATTTTCCCCCTCCAGACAGCCCCCGGACACACGGTGTCCGGGGGCTGCCCTTTTCTCTCCTTGACACTTCCTTCCCCAGCGGGTATCATGGGGCCATAGAGACCAAATGAAAGGCGGGACCTCCCTTGCGAGATTCTGATAAGAAAGAGCTGGTCCAGACCATGCAGAAAGCCGCAGGCTATCTGGATTCTCTCACTGAGACCGGGGACGAGCCGGATTTCCAGCTTGTCCACAGCTACATCTACTTCCTCACCCCCTATCTCCATGCGCCCAGAAAGCCGTCTGACGTGGTTCGCATCATGATCCGGCTGTATCTTGCATCGGAGCGGTATCAGGAGGCCGCAGTGCTGCTGCAGCGCCTCAACAACCCCGCCCTCAACAGCATGCGGGTCCGCTGCGACGCCCACAGCGCATACTATGCCCCCCATTGGTGTTGGCTGGCCCGGCAGGACAAGATCCAGGAGATCTTCAGCAGCGCACTGCCCTCACTCACGGAGGAGACCTTCCCCACCCTCCTGACAGACCCCCTGGACCACTGCTTTCCCACCGATCTTCTGGACATCGCCCCTCTGGACGGCGATTTCAAAGGGCTCATTCTCCTGGGGAACCCGGACGGCATCTACTCTCTGTTCCCCATGAACTACCTCATTCAGCATCTGCGGGAGGAGATCTCCGCAGGCTGGAATGTGTTGCTGGACTCTCCGGATGTAGCCATCACGAAATGCGAGCTAAACGGCGAGATGGTAAAGGCCGAAGACATCGCCGTACGCATCACCCCCAGTTCGGGGTTCCATGTGGGTCCAAAGGTAGACCTGGCTCTCTGGCACCCGGCATTGTGTGCAGTGGCACGATCGGACGGCGAGAAAGCGGTATCCCTCCTTGTGAGGCGTCTTGTGAACGCATCTCTCTCCTCCACAATCTCCACCCTCTATGTGGGCAGCGTCTCCGTGGCGGATAGGTCCTTCCAGGATACAAACAACACCGCTTCCCTGTGTGATCTGCAGTCTTGGTTCCAGACCCATGACCTGGGTCCCGCCGTCTCTATGAGCCGGCTCCTGCCAAACCGGGTGTATGCCTTCACCCGGGAGCCGGTGATGGTATCCCGGCCCCGGGGAGACATTCTCCGGGGCGAGACCTGCATGCCGGAGCTGGAGGAGATCTACTTCCTCCGAAACGGCAAGGGCCTGGCCGCCCTGCAGCGCTACGGCGTGGGCTGCTGGTTCCTCATCATCCCCAAGACCGTCTGCGGGGACCACTTCCCTGCCTTCCGGGATGCCCTGATGGAAGGGGTCCGGGAGGAGGAAGACGCCGTCTGCTTCACCGGTTGGGCGGAGGGCACCCGCAACTATTACTTAGACCTCCTGTCTCTCAGCGGGGACGGCACACTGTACGCCCTGGAGGGGTACTGCGAGAACCTCCCCGGCGGCAAGGAGATCCGCATCTCTTCCTTCTATTGGAACAGTACGCCCCGAACGCTGCGCTGCATGCAGGAGTTGCAGAAACTGGAGAAGCTGGACCAGATGAACCCGGACGAGGTTGCCCCGCCTAAGGAGCAGGTCTCCGCAAAGAGCCGGGCTAAACTGGAGAAGGCCTTCCGGGAGACCCGGTGGGAGAAGACGGACAGGGCCCCGGACTGGGACATTACCGTGGTCTCCCCCTACGACGTCTCTCTGGACCTTCTGGACGAGACCTTGACGTACATCAACAGCTGCAAGGAAGACGAGTGGGACTACGGCAGGGTGCACCAGGCCCTGCGGCAGGCGCTGCCCAAAGACGATGACGATGCCTCGGACGCCAGCGAGATGTTCTGCAACAGACTGGCCGAGGTTCTCGCCAGCAACTATCGGTACCAGGAGAGCATAAAGTGGCGGAGCCGCACCATCTCAGGCACCCAGCTCGCCCATCTGTACTCCTGCTGCGTGGCCAGCAGCTACCCGCGCATGCCATTTCAGTGGGAGGCACGCCGTCAGAGATTCTGGCAGCAGTTTGCCGCAGCGGAATCGGATCTGGTCCAGGCCCTCAGCGGAAACAGCGATTCAGACGCGCTGTCCCGTTTTCAAGAGCAGGCGGACGTCCTTTTCCCCACCGAGGAGCTCCGCCTCTCCGGCGGCAAAGAGGGCAGAAAAAACACCCTGATTACCGGCCTGCCCGGCGGCATGCTCACCCTGCCGGCCATGCTGTATTTCACCAGCCACTATCCGGCGAACATCGGCAAGCGCTGGAACATCGCCATCTCCGGGGAGGAGGCGCCGCCGCAGGAGATCTGTCTTCTGGACCAGCCCATCCCCCTGCAGGACATCCAGGCCGCTCTCACCGAGAAGGACGGCGGGGTATCTCTCTCGCTCTGGCATCCCATGCTCCTCCTGCACGCCGTGGGCGATCCCGCAGGCGGCATACAAATCGCCTTGCAGCTGGTGCGCAGCATCCTGCCCCTCGGTACCCGGCTGCTCTTTGTGACGGTCATCGGGGTTGCCTCGAAAAAGCCGGAGAAATCCTTCCCCCTCCCAGAACTGCGGCAGCGGATGCGGGACATGGGATACCCCCTGGACGTCCCGCTGGACACGCTGCTCTCCCGGAGGCGGTACGCCATCACCCGCCAGCCCAAGGAAACCGGCCGGCCCCGGGATGACATCATCCGGGGCGAGACCTGCATGCCGGAGCTGGAGCGGATCTACAACCGCCTCTATGAGGAGGGCCAGATCATCCTGGAGCGGCACGGAATCGCCGCCCTGTTCCTGATGATCCCCAACCAGCTCTGCGGCGGAGATCCCGCCCAATACCGGCAGCAGCTCCAACGCTACCTCACCCATGCGGAGGGGGACCAGGTCTTCTTCACCGGCTGGGCGGAGGGTACCCGGTACACCTACCTGGACCTCATCACCATGGATGGCCGCTCTCTTCTGGACAAGATGAACGAGTACGCCCTCAGCAACCCAGACGGGGAGGACCTGCGGTACAGCACGTTCTTCTGGAATGCCATTCCCCTGCCATGGGACCGGTCCGAGGCTGCGGACCAGCTGGTCCCTGATGACGAGGACCGCTACGAGGCCTTTGCAAGAACCCACCTGCCTGCAGAGTTTCCGGTACCCGATGCCGAGACTGCCGCCGCCCTGATGGCCAGCTTCCACTCGGAATTCACCAAGGAGGACTTCTGCGCCCCCAAGCCAGCAGCGGCGCCGGAACCCGCAGTCCAGAAACCCGTCTTCGGGAAGAAGAAGCTCTCCAAGGCCCAGCGGAAGGCCCAGAACAGCAAGAACAGTCAGAACGGCAAAAAGAAGCGCTGAGCATGCCTTTCCCGGCGCACCAATCTCTCCAGCCCCCGGACACCCGGTGTCCGGGGGCTGGCTCTTTCCAAAAATTGCAGAATTTTGCTTTCCCTTCTTGACACAGCCCCTTCCAGCGGGTATCATGGAGTTATGCAGACCAATCGAAAGGCGGGAGTCCCCATGTCCACCTCCATCCCCAAAGAACTGGCCAAGCCCCTGCAGAAAGCCAAGGAATATCTGGATTCTCTCACCGGCGCATCCCCGTCTGCGCCGGATGCTGCGCTGCTGCAGAAGTACCTCACAGACATCTCTCCCTACCTCAAGGATGACCCGGTGTCCTCCGATCTGCTGCGCACCGCGGCCCGGCTGTGCTTCGCATTAGAGCGGTATCAGGAGGCGGCGAAGATACTCAAGCGCCTCCGGGACCCCAGTTTCAACCGCATGCGCCTCCTCTGCGACTGCCACAACGGCTACTTCGTCTGCTCCCAGGACTGGATATCCCGGCAGGAGCAGATCTGGAAGCGATACGAGGAGAAGCTGCCGTACCTCTCCAACCAGGATGCCCAGAGAGACCTGCAGGACGCCTGGGAGCCGTACTTCCCCATCTCCCTGGTGAGCCTCATCCCCCTCTCCCAAGACAACTGGAAAGGGCTGGTGCTTCTGGGAAATCCAGACGGCATCTACTCCCTCTTTCCCATGAACTACCTGTTCCAGCACATGCCGGACGCCGCCTCAGGGCCATGGGAGGTCATCGGGGAGTTCTCCCAGTCCCCCGATATCATCGTGCACGGCGTACAGGTAAACGGCACGCCTGTGGAGACCGGCCGTTTTGCGGTGCGCATCACCCCCAGTACGGCGTTTCATGTGGAGCCTGTGGTAGACCTCACCTTCTGGCACCCGGCCCTGCGGGAGATGATACAGCAGGGGGACAAACGGATGGCGGAGGCCATGGTGCGCTACCACCTGGGCAGCTCCTTCCCCTTCGTGGTAACCGCCCTCTATGTGGACAACATCACCGTGGCAGAAGAGCCCTTCGGGACCCGGGAGGACGTGGTGCTGCTGGACAATCTGAAGCAGTGGTTCCGGGACCACGGCATGGACCCGGACATCTCCTCCCAGCAGATCCTGCGAAAACGGGTGTACGCCTTCACCCGGGAGCCGGCGATGGCGTCCCGGCCCCGGGGAGACATCCTCCGGGGTGAGACCTGCATGCCGGAGCTGGAGGAGATCTATTTCCTGCGAAACGCCAAGGGCCCCACCATCTTCCAGCGCTACGGCGTGGGGTACTGGTTCCTCACCATCCCCAAGGCAGTCTCGGGGGAGGATTTCCCGGCCTTCCGGGACGCTTTGATCCAGGCGGTCCGGGCCGAGGCGCAGGACACCGTCTGCTTCACCGGCTGGGCGGAGGGCACCCGCAACGGCTACATCGATTTTCTCTCCCTCTCCGGCAGTTCCACCCTGGACACCCTGCAGCGGTATTGTATGGACCTCCCCGGCGGCGGGGACATCCGCATCTCCTCCTTCTACTGGAACGCTGTCCCCCGCACCCTGGACTACAGCGCCCAGCGGGACGAGCTGGCGCAGCTGGAGGCGAGTGCCGATCCCGTCTCCCCGCCCAAAGACGTGATCTCCGCAAAGAGCCGGGCCAAACTGGAGAAGGCCTTTCAGGAGACCCGGTGGGAGCGGACAGGCCGGGCGCCAGACTGGGATGTGGATGGCGCCTCCCCCTTTGACGAGGCGAAGGCCCTGCTCACAAAGGCGGTACAGCACGTTGGGCTGTCGGACAAAACCGGCCTTCCCATAGACTACTCCCTTCTCCACAGCATACTGGAGGATGCGCTGCCCAAGGGCGATGCGTCCGATGCGGACGACGACCTCTGTGAAAGGCTCAGCGCCGTTCTCCTGCCCCTGGAGCGGTACCGGGAGAGCGCCTATTGGATGGCCCGCACCAAGCCCGGCGCCGATCAGACAACGCGGCTGTACACCTGCGATCTGGGCAGCGGATACCCCGTAGGGACGTTTCAGCTGGAGACCCGGCGGCAGGCATTCTGGAAACAGTTTGCCGCAGCGGAGGCAGACCTGGCCCGGAGCATCACCGGCGGCGGAGATTCAAAGGTGCTGCAGCAGTTCCGCGTGCAGGCGGACACCGCTTTTCCGTTCCAGGAGGCCGTCTTTTGCAGCGCCGGCGGCAAGAACACCCTGCTCACCGGGCTGCCCGGCGGCATTCTCACCCTGCCGGGTATGCTGTACTTCACCAGCCACTACCCCGCCAACATCGGCAAGCGCTGGAACATCGCCGTCTCCTGGGACGGTGCGCCCCAGCAGACGCTCCCGTTGGGCGGTGAGACGATCTCCACCCAGGACGTCCAGGTCTCCCTCCTGGACATGGCGGGCACGGTGTCCCTGTCTCTCTGGCATCCCCGGCTCTTCGCCCTCTCCCAGGACAGCGCCCAGAAGGCCAGGGTCTCCGCCATACAATTGGTGAATGCGGTGCTGCCCATCGGCGCCCGGCTGCTCTATGTGGAGGACATCCGGGTGGCCACAGAGCCCCACGAGGACGCCTTCCCCCTGCTGTCTCTGCGGCAGCAGATGCGGGAGCGGGGGTATCTCCCGGACATCCCTCTGGACACGCTGCTGTCTCATCGGAAGTACACCATCGCCCGGGAACCCAAGGCGTCTCAGCGCCCCCGGGACGACATCCTCCGGGGGGAGACCTGCATGCCAGAGCTGGAGTGCATCTACTACCGCCTCTACGAGGAGGGCCTGGTCTCCCTGGAGCGCCACGGTCTGTTTGCCATGTTTCTCATGATCCCCAACGCCCTCTGCAACGGCGATCCCGCCCAGTACCGGCAGCAGCTGCAGCGCTATCTCATCCACGCGGAGGGGGACAAGGTCTTCTTCACCGGTTGGGCAGAGGGCACCCAGTACACCTACCTGGATCTCATCTCCATGGACGGCAGCTCCATCTATAATAAGATGAACGAGTACGCCCTCAGCAACCCCGGGGGAAAGGATCTGCGGTTCTGCTCCTTCTACTGGAATTGCCCGCCCCGCCCCTGGGTGATCTGGGATGCCCAGTCCCAGATGCTGCCCGATATGGAGAGCCATCTGGAGGGATTCGCCAAAGGCCACCGGGATCCGGACTTCCCGGTGCCCGGCATCACAGCGGCGGCAGAACTGGAGGCCAGCTTTCAGCGGACATTCTACCCGGAGGACTTCTGTACCGCCCGGCCCCCAGCGGAGCCGGCACCGGCGTCCCAGAGCCCCGCTGCGGGAAAGAAGAAGCTCTCCAAAGCCCAGCGGAAGGCCCAGAGCGGCCAGAGCAACAGCAAAAACGGCAAGAAAAAGCGCTGAGACCGCAGCCATCGCCCCCGGACGCCTGGCGTCCGGGGGCTGTCTCGTTCCAAAAATCGCGGAATCCCCTCCATTCCCCTTCTTGACACCGTCTCCCCCAGCGGGTATCATGGGCCCATGCACACAAACTGAGAGGCGGGATGCCCCATGGCAACATACAAACAGGTAGCAAAGCTCTTTTCCCAGACCATGCGGGAGGCGCAGGATCATCTGGAGGACCTGGAGAGGAATCCGGAACGGGAACCGGATTACGCCCTGCTGTACCGCGATCTCCACATTTTAACAGACTGTTGCAAAGCATCTGAGGTGCCGGTGCCCGTCATCTTCCTTACCGTCCGCCTCTCCATGGCTGCCGGCCTCTATCAGGAGGCGGCAACCCTGCTGCGGCGCCTCAGGGGCCGCGCCAAGGCAGACCTGCTGGCCCAGTG
>CANQII010000044.1 GCA_947623875.1 uncultured Oscillospiraceae bacterium | reverse complement strand
AGGCGGACGTGGTCTTCGTCTGTCTGGGCTTCCCCCGGCAGGAGGAGTGGGCCGCAGCCCACGGCGCTGAGACGGGGGCAAAGCTCCTCATCGGCCTCGGCGGCTCTCTGGACGTCTTCGCCGGCCGGGTACAGCGTGCCCCGGCGGTCATGCAGAAGATGGGCCTGGAGTGGCTCTTCCGCCTCTATCAAGAGCCGTCCCGCATCGGCAGGATGGCCCGTCTGCCCCTGATCCTGTTCCAGGCGGCAGGCGCCAGAATCCAAGGGAAGTGATTGCAGTGCACGGCACTTTGATCGTATTCGAGGGGACGGACGGCTCCGGCAAGTCCACCCAGTTCACGCTGGCCAAAGCGGCGTTGGAGCAGCAGGGCATACCTTTTCGCACCTGCACCTATCCCCAGTATGCCAGCGACTCCTCCGCTCTCGTGCGGATGTACCTGGGCGGGCAGTTCGGCACCCACCCCTCCGATGTGAACGCCTATGCGGCCTCCTCTTTCTATGCGGTAGACCGGTACGCCGGGTACAAGACCGTATGGGGCAGCTACTATGAGGAGGGCGGTGTGGTTCTTCTGGACCGGTACACCACCTCCAACGCGATCCATCAGGCCTCCAAGCTGCCGCTGGAAGAGCGGGAGTCCTTCCTCCGCTGGCTGGAGGACTATGAGTACCATCTGCTGGGCCTGCCCCGTCCGGACCTGGTGGTCTGGCTGGACATGCCGGTAGAGATGGCGGTGGCCAATCTCCGGCATCGGGAGAGTTCCACCAACACCACGGCGGACATTCACGAGGCGGATATCGCCTATCTCACACAATGCCGCGAGGCGGCCGCCCAGGCCGCAGCGCTGTACGGATGGCAGAGGATCAACTGCGTGGCCGAGGACGGCAGTCTCCGGAGCACCCGGGACATTCACCAGGAGATCACCTCTGTCCTGCACCGTCTGGGAAAGGAGTTCTGAATCATTATGGTATACATTCTTCTGGCCCCTGGATTTGAAGAGGCGGAGGCCCTTGTGCCGGCAGACCTGCTCCGCCGCGCCGATGTCCCGGTGACCCTGTTGGGGGCCAACGGCCGGACCATCACCGGCAGCCACGGCATCAATGTAGTGGCAGATCTCCCCATGGAAGCTGCAGCGCTGGCGCCTGGAGACATGCTGGTGATCCCCGGCGGTCTGAAAGGGGTCTCCTTCCTCGAGAAGAGTCCCATCTGCATGCGCCTCATCCGCCAGGCGGTGGAACAGCCGGACACCTGGGTGGCGGCGATCTGCGCCGCGCCCGCCATGCTGGCTCGGGCAGGCCTGATTCCCCAGGGATATCCCGCCGTGTGCTACCCCGGCATGGAGAGCTTCCTCTCCGCCGCCGGCGCCAACCCGGTGATGGAGCAGTCTGTGGTCTGCAAGGGCAAACTGGTCACCGCCAGAGCGGCCGGCTCTTCCTTTGATTTTGGTCTCGCCCTCGTGGAGATTCTGGCCGGCACAGACACCGCAGACCGGGTGGGCAACGCCGTCCACTACGGCAGATGACCCTCTCCCAGGAGAAGGCCGCCCTGCGGAAAGAGGCGGCATCTCTCCCGCCGGCCAATGTCTCTGCCCTTCTGGAACAGTTTCTCGCCCTTCCTGAGATCCAGTCCGCCCGCACAGTGCTGCTCTTCTACGGCGTGGGCACAGAGCCGGACACCCGTCCTGTCCTGGAGGCCCTGCTGCAGATGGGAAAACAGCCGGCTCTGCCGGTGTGCCTTCCTGGGCATCAGATGGAGGCCCGGGCCTATCTGGGAGAAGAACATCTCCGAAAAGACCGCTATGGAATTCCCGAGCCGGATGAGACCTGTCCTGTGATCTCCAAGGCGGAGATCGATGCCATTCTGGTACCCCACATCCTTCTGGACCGGGAGGGGTATCGTCTGGGCCACGGCGGCGGCTTCTACGACCGCTATCTCGCAGACTATCAGGGCTTCACCGCAGCGGTATGCCCCAAAGAGCGGCTGGTGGACCGGGTTCCCCGGGAGGCCACCGATCTTCCGGTGCAGCGCATCCTCACAGACGCATAACCCCGCGCAAAATGGCGCGGCCGGGCGGCACCGCCGCCCGGCCAGGCCTAACTCGGCTTAGCAGCCGCAGCCGTCTCCGCAGCCGCAGCTGTTGTTGTTGCCGCACCCGCAGCCGCTGTTGCAGCCGCTGTTGCAGCCGCAGCTGTTGCCGCAGCTGTTGCCGCAGCCATTGCCGCAGCCGCCGCAGCAGAACAGGATGAGGATCAGGATGATGATCCACCAGCAGCTACCGCCGAAACCGCCATTGTTGCCACAACACATGATACAGTCACCTCACAAGAAATCACCGGCCGGACCGACAGGCGGGCATCGCCGCCCGCCGGCGGGATTCCGTCCGGTCTGGGCCATACTATGAGGGATGGTCCCCAGGGGTTACACCCCCAATCAAATCTCCGCAGTGTAAGGAGTGCATTTCCCATGGCAGACAGCAGCCTAGGCCAGCCCAACGCCCCGCGTCAGAAGCGCGGCAGCAACAACGGCCGCCGCTCCGTGCCGCACAAGAAAGTTCACGCCAAGCGCCACTATTTGAGTTCCAGAGTGTCCGGCGTGATTCTGTACGTTATGTTTGTTGTAATCACCTCCGCCATTCTGGCCACCGCCGGCTGGCTGTGGGCCAGAGACCTTCTCTCCCTGGGCAAGGAGTACACCTCCGTGCTCATGACCGTCCCGGACGACATCATGGTCCAGGTGGAGGAAGAGGACGATGACGGCCAGAAGGTGAAAGTGGACCGGGCGGATATGGACGCCATTGCAGATCAGCTGTTGGAAGACGGCCTCATCAAGTACAAGTGGCTCTTCAAGCTCTATGCCTGGTTCTCCAATGCAGACAGCAAGATCATCCCCGGCACCTATGAGCTGAACACCGAGATGGACTACCGCGCCCTGGTGGTGAACATGAGCTCCTCCTCCACCACCCGGCAGGAGATTCAGCTGATGATCCCCGAGGGCTACACCATCGATCAGATCTTCGAACTGCTGGAGGAGAACGGCGTCTGCACCGTGGAAGAGCTGCAGGACATGGCGGCCAACCACGACTACCGCTTCGACTGGCTGCTGGACATCCCCCTGGGAGACTACCACCGGCTGGAGGGCTACCTCTTCCCCGATACCTACAACTTCTATATCGGTGAGGACCCACTCTACGCCATCAACAAGATGCTGGTGAACTTCCACACCAAGATGAGCGACTATCTCAGCCGCTTCGAGGCCGAGGACAGCCCGTACACCCTCCACCAGATCGTCACCATCGCCTCCATGATCGAGAAAGAGACCGATGGCACGGACTACCGGAACATCTCCTCCGTCATACGAAACCGTCTGGAGAACCCCAGTGCTGAGACCGCAGGCTTCCTGCAGATCGATGCCACCCTGGTGTATATCAACGGCGGCAACAAGCCCACCATTGAGGACCGCCAGATCGACTCCCCGTACAACACCTATCTGTATCCGGGCCTGCCGGCGGGACCCATCTCCAACCCGGGCTGGAACTCCCTGTATGCCGCTATGGAGCCCCAGCAGACCTCGTACTACTTCTATGTGCTGAATCCGGAGACCGGCCAGCACGACTTCAGTACCACCCTGGCGGAGCACCAGATCAAAGTGGACCGGTACGCCCGCTGGGCCGCCGAGCACCAGGACGAGACCACGGGAGAATGAGTCCATGGGGAAACCGGAAATATTAGCCCCCGCCGGAGATCGGGAGCGGCTGGAGATGGCAGCGGCCTACGGGGCCGATGCCGTCTACCTGGCCGGCACCGCCTACGGCATGCGGGCCTTTGCCGGCAACTTTGACCGTCCCTCCCTGGAAGAGGCCGCAGCCTTCTGCAAGCGGCAGGGGATCAAGATGCACGTCACCGTGAACACCCTGCCCCGCAACCACGAGATCGCCGCCCTGCCGGAGTATCTCACCTACCTGGACAGCCTCCGGGCAGACGCCATCATCGCAGCGGACATCGGCGTGCTGGACCTCTGCCGCCGCTATGCCCCCCATGTGCCGGTGCACATGTCCACCCAGACGGGGATCTCCAACTATGAGACCGCCAGAGTCCTCCACGAGATGGGGGTTTCCCGGGTGATCCTGGCCCGGGAGCTCTCCCTGGATGAGGTGGCGGAGATCTGCGCGAAGGTCCCCAAGACCCTGGAGGTGGAGGCCTTTGTCCACGGTGCCATGTGCGTCAGCTGGAGCGGGCGCTGTCTGCTGTCCAACTACCTCACCGGCCGGGACGCCTCCCGAGGCGCCTGTGCACAGCCCTGCCGGTACAAGTACGCCCTCATGGAGGAGCAGCGCCCCGGGGAGTTCTTCCCCATTCTGGAGGAGGGCAATGAGACCTTCCTTCTGAACAGCCGGGACATGTGCATGATCGACCATGTACCGGAGCTTCTCTCCGCAGGCCTCACCTCTCTCAAGATCGAGGGGCGGGCCAAGTCCGCCTACTACGCCGCCCTCACCACGGCGGCGTACCGGGAGGCGGTGGATGCTGCGTGGGAGCACCGCCTCATGAACCCCGCCTGGCGGGAGGAGGTGGAGAAAGTGAGCCACCGCCCCTACTCCACCGGCTTCTACTTCGGTTATCCCGGCCAGCACACCGACGACGCCCAGTACATCCGGGACTGGCAGGTGCTGGCGGTGGTGCTGAGCTGCGATGCAGACGGCAACGCTCTCCTGTCCCTCCGGAACAAGTTCTCCGCCGGGGATTCCATCGAGCTGGTGGGGCCGGGGCTGCCGGCATTTTCCCTCACCGCCCAGCCTATGACCACCACAGACGGCACGGTGGTTACCACGGTTCGCAACCCCCAGTTGCAGTTTCGCATGCAGCTTCCAAAACAGGTGCCGCCGCTGTCCATGGTGCGGGCCAACCGCCCTGGCGTATAGAATACTCTCCAGCGCCGCCCGGCAGCTGCCGGGCGGCGCTCCTGCAACCTTACAGCCCCGAGGGCATAGGCTATGTCCGCGGGGCAATCCCGTCCCCAGAGAGGAGGATCTTCATGACTTCAGACAAAGACAACCGAGCGTCTCAGGGTATGGCAGCCGGCATCACCGGTCTCGCGGTAAACGTGGTGCTCTTCGCGGCAAAACTGGCGGTGAGCCTCTTCACCGGCGCCGTCTCCGTGGCAGCCGACGCCATCAACAACCTGTCTGATGCGGCGGGGGCTGTGGTAACCCTGGTGGGCTTTCATCTCGCAGGACAGCGGGCAGACGCCCAGCACCCCTTCGGTCACGGCCGGGCGGAGTATCTGGCCGGCCTTGCGGTGTCCGTGCTGATTCTTCTGGCCGGCCTGGAACTGGTGAAGACCTCTCTGGAGCGGATCATCCATCCGGTGGCCACCACACTCTCAGTGCCGGCAGCTGCAGTTCTGGTGCTCTCGGTGCTGGCCAAACTGGGTCTCTCCCGGTACAACAAGGTACTGGCAGAGCGGGCAAAATCCGCCGCGCTGATGTCCGTGTCCCGGGACGCCATGGCAGATGCCCTTGCCACCAGCACGGTGCTCGCCGGTCTCGCCCTCACTCCAGTGCTGGGTCCTGCGGCAGACGGATGGCTGGGCCTTGCGGTGGCGATTCTCATCCTCCGCTCCGGCTGGTCTGCAGCGAAGGACACCCTGGACCCATTGATGGGGGAGCCTCCGGACCCGGAGACGGTGGCCGCGGTGGAGGAACTGATCCTCTCCCATCCCCCGGTGACCGGCATCCACGACCTGGTTTTTCACGACTACGGCCCCGGCCGGCGGATGATGTCCGCCCACATTGAGGTGCCGGCAGACCGCACCCTGGTGGAGGTCCACCACGCGGCAGACGGCATCGAGCGGGCGCTGAAGACCCAGTTCGGCCTGGACGCCGTGCTCCATGTGGACCCGGTAGAGGAGGAAGATCCGGCGGCAGACCGGCTCTGGCTCATCACTGAGGAGGCCATCCACCGCCTGGACTACCAGGGCACCTTCCACGATTTCCACCTGGAGGGCCCCAACCACACGGAGCTCCGCTTTGACGCTGTGATCTCCTATGCCATCCCCATGTCCGATGATGAGATCCGGGAGCAGCTCACCGCAGCTATCACCGCAGCAGCCCCTGGAGTCCGGCCAGAGATCGGAATAGACCGCTGTTCCGTGCTCTAAGTTTCTCGTTTTCTCGATGAAAGTTTACAATTCTGTACAAGATTTTCCGCCCCGAACCCTTATAATAAAAGGGCTCGGGGCTTGCGCTTTCCCCCGGCAAAGTCTATAATGACGCAATAGGAACATTTGAGGAGGTCTTTCCCCATGGAGCAAAGAGCACTCATCGTAGAAGACGACCGCAATATCGCCGATCTCATCCGCCTCTATCTGGAGAAGGACGGGATGATCTGCCAGGTGGCAGGCAGCGGCACAGAGGGACTGGACAAGTTCCGCCAGACCATGCCGGACCTGGTGCTGCTGGACATCATGCTGCCCGGAATGGACGGCTGGACCGTCTGCCGGAAGATCCGCGAGATCTCCAAGACGCCCATCATCATGCTCACCGCAAAAGGCGAGCTGGAGGACAAAGTAAACGGCCTGGAGATTGGGGCCGATGACTATATCACAAAACCCTTCCAGGCCAAGGAGCTGATGGCCCGCATCCATGCGGTGCTGCGGCGCACCGGCAAGGAGGAGACTGCCGCCAAGCGGCTCACCTTCGACAAGCTCATTGTGAACCTGGACTCCTATGAGCTGCTGGTGGACGGCAAGCGCATCGACACCCCGCCGAAAGAGCTGGAGCTGCTGTATCACCTGGCGGCATCCCCCAACCGGGTATTCACCCGCAATCAGCTGTTGGACGAGGTCTGGGGCTTCGACTACTACGGCGACTCCCGGACGGTGGACGTGCACATCAAGCGGCTGCGGGAGAAGCTGGAGGGCGTTTCGGACCAGTGGTGCCTGAAGACCGTGTGGGGCGTGGGCTATAAGTTCGAGGTCAACCCGAAATGAAAAGCATGTACAGCCGCCAGTTCGCCGCCATGGCGGGCATGGTGCTGCTGTCCTTCCTTCTGCTGGGCGCCTCCTTCGCCGCCCTCAGCTACCAGTACACCATCCGGGAGCAGCAGGAGACCCTGGAGCGCAACGGCAACTCCATCGCCGAGTTCACCTCCAGCTATCTCAACGCCTCCCAGGACGGCACCGTGTGGCAGCGGAGAGAATTTCAGAGCTATCTGAACACGGTGGCCCAGGTGGGCAACCTGCACATCCTTCTCTGCGACAACTCCGGACTGATCCTCTTCGCCACCAGCGGCACAGAGGAGCTCACCGCACTGGAGACCCACAGCCTGTCCCCTTCCCTCACCGAGCTCATCAGCAACGACCGCTATGCCGGGGTCTCCAGCCTGGACGGCCTCTACGCAGAGCGGCGCTATGTGGTGGGCCTGCCCATACTGGGGCTTAGCAACCAGCTGCAGGGTCTGGTACTCATCACCAGCGATGCCTCCGGCTTCCGGGGCATCTGGCACGACCTCACCGCCCTCTTTATCGTGACGGCCCTGGCGGTAGTGCTCATCGCCGCCATCATCTGCTCTGTGACCTCCATGCATCAATCCCGGCCTATCAAGGAGATCGCCGCCGCAGCCCGACAGTTCGGCATGGGACAGCTGGACGTGCGGGTGGATGTGGGCAACCGGAAGGACGAGGTGGGAGAGCTGGCAGAGGCCTTCAACTCCATGGCGGACTCCCTGGCCCGCAGCGAGCAGCGGCGCAGTGAGTTTGTGGCCAACGTCTCCCACGAGCTGAAAACCCCTATGACCACCATCGCCGGCTTTGCAGACGGCATTCTGGACGGCACCATACCGCCGGAGCGGGAGCGGGAGTACCTGCAGATCATCTCCTCCGAGACCCAGCGCCTCAGCCGCCTGGTCCGCTCCATGCTGGACCTGTCCCGGCTGCAGTCTGACACCAGCCGAGCCGCCCAGCAGCAGTTCGATATCGCCGAGACCATGGTCCGCACCCTGGTGAGCCTGGAGGGCAAGGTAAACGCCGCGCAGTTGGAGGTGCAGATGGACCTGCCGGAGGATCCTGTCCCCGTGTGGGGCGATCAGGACGCCATCACCCAGGTCTGCTACAACCTGTTGGACAACGCCATCAAGTTCTCCCGGCCCGGCGGCACCCTGGGTGTCTCCGTGACGGAGAAGGGCTCCAAGGCGGTGATCACGGTGAGCAATGAGGGCGAGACCATCCCGCCGGAGGAGCTGGACCTGATCTTCGACCGCTTCCACAAGACAGACCACTCCCGCAGCGAGCACCGGGACGGGGTTGGTCTAGGGCTCTACATCGTGAAGACCATACTGAACAGCCACAAAGAGAACATCACCTGCACCAGCGAGAACGGGGTGACCAAGTTCACCTTCACGCTCTCCCGCGCCTGACCATTCCTTCCTGAAAGGAAGTGACACCCTTGGACAATTACCTCTCCTACCGTTGGCCATCCGGGGCCAACGGCGGGACGCCGGTGCCGCCGGATCCTGAGGAGCCGAAGAAGAGACACCGAAAGCTGCGCCTCTTTCTGAAGATCTTCCTTCTTCTCCTGGTTCTGGGCATCATCGTGTACATGGTGGTTACCCTGACCCTCATGATCGCAAGACTGGTAGACCTCGCGCAGAATCAACCCAGTGTTGAGGGCAGCGTACCCCCGGCAATCAACTCAGCAGCGCCTGTGGAGTCCCCGTCACCGGCGGAGAGCAAGGCCGCCAGCGACTGGAACCCCGGAAAGCTTCCATGGACCGTGCCCAATGAGGGAGTACAGCTCTCCACCGTCCCCCACGGCAAAATTCTCTCCGCCAAGGACATCTATGAGACCTGCCTCCCCGGCGTAGTCCGGGTGGTTACCGAGCACGAGAACTCCAACAGCATCGGCAGCGGCTTTATCGTGGAATCCACCGGCTACATACTCACCAACTACCATGTGATCGACCAAGGTCTGAAGATTGAGGTCTCCCTCCTCACGGATCTGACCTTCACCTACGATGCCCAGGTGGTGGGCTATGACGAGGAGTTCGACATCGCCGTTCTCAAGATCGACGCCCGCAATCTGCCAGTGCTGCCCTTGGGAGATTCGGACCTTCTCTCCGTAGGGGACACGGTGTACGCCATCGGCAACCCCATGGGATATCTCACTGGCTCCATGAGCGACGGCATCGTCTCCGCCATAGACCGGGAGAGCGTGGAGGACACCGCCGCCATGGCCATGATCCAGACCACCGCCCCCCTGAACGGCGGCAACTCCGGCGGTCCCCTGCTCAACGACAAGGGACAGGTGGTGGGCATGGTCTCCGCCAAGATCACCGGCATTGAAGATGAAAAGGTGATCGAGGGACTGGGCCTGGCACTGCCTATCTCCGATATGCTTCCGTTTGTGAATCGGATTCTGGCCACCGGCGAGAGCTGGCGGCCCTACATCGGCATCACCTGCTATGCCGGCCGCTATGAGAGCCGGGCGGGCATCATCGTGGACAGCGTTTTGGACGGCGTCCCGGCGGCAGAGGCCGGGGTTCGCGCCGGAGACTTTATCTGGGCCGCCAATGGTCAGCGGGTGACCAGCATGGCAGCTCTTCGTCGGGTGCTGTACCGCACCGGCGTAGGTGGCGAGGTTACCATCAACCTGAAGCGGGGCTTTGACGAGATGGTGATCACCTTCACCCTGATAGACAGCTCGGAGGTTCCCTCTTGACCCCCCGGCTCCATGCGGGCACCTTGCTGGCCCGCACAGACGGCTGGCTCTCCGGGGAGCAGATGAGTCAGGAATTGGGAATCACCCGGGCAGCGGTGTGGAAGGACCTGGCCGCCCTCCGAGAGACAGGGTGGCCCATCGAGGCCTCCACTCGTCTGGGGTATAAACTCTCCGCCCCGCCGGAGACGATATCCGCTCTGTGGCTCAACGCCAAGCTCCCGGAGGACAGTCTCTTTGCCGGCAAGGTGGATGTACAATCGGTGGTGGACTCCACCAACACCCGCCTCAAGGCGGCTGCTGCCGCTGGGGCGCCTGCCGGCACCGTTCTCATCGCAGAAGAGCAGACCGGCGGCCGGGGCACCTACGGCCGCTCCTTTGCCTCTCCGAAAGGGGAAGGCCTCTATCTCTCCGCCATTCTGCGCCCCAAGGCGCCGGTGGAGGAACTGCTCACCTTAACCGGCTGGATCGCCGTTGCGGTGCGGGACGGCATAGCGTCTGCCTCCGGCGCCCCCGCTGAGATCAAATGGCTCAACGACATCTGGCTCCACGGCAAGAAGCTGGTGGGCATCCTCACCGAGCTCTCCTTCACCGGGGAGAGCGGTGAACCAGACTACGTGGTGGCAGGCATGGGCATCAACCTCACCCAGACGGAAGCACGGTTCCAGGAGATGGGTCTCCAGGACATCGCCATCTCCCTGGGCGGAGCAGGCTATCCCGTAAATCCCAATGCTTTGGCGCTCTCCATCCTTCAGGCACTGGACCAGTTGGTGAGAGACTTCCCCCGGGAGAGAACCCAGTGGCTGCAGCGGTACCGAGAGTACTGCCTTACCCCAGGCCACAAGGTCTCCTATGAGGAATCCGGCAAAACCAAGATCGGCACCGCTCTCTCCATCGACGACCGCTTTGCCCTCACGATCCAGCCGGAAGACGGATCTCCCGTGCGGACGGTGTACGCCGGCACGGTGCGGATGCTGTAGGGCAGAAGACCATACAATCAATAGAGCAGCAGGTTCCCGCCTGCTGCTCTTATTTTGACCGCCTCATGGGTATCGGCTTCCTTCTTTTTTTCTCCCCGCTGGAAGCGAAGGGTTCTCATCTCACAGATGGATTTCGTTTCGATCCTGATGGTTAGCTAAATAGGCCGTCTGCAGCCCGTACATCAAACAAGGCGACTTGATCCGGTGACGGTGCAGTTGTATACGAGTCTGCCCACATGGTCCAGCAAGTTCACCTTTTTGTGAATACGATGAGTTTCTCGCTCACAACAGTTATCCTTCGATCACACAAATTCTTCTTCCGGCTCCCTCACACCACACCGCCCACCGTGCGCCGCACCGCAAAAACTGCCAGATCGTGCAAATAATGCTTGACAATGCCTCTGATAAGGCGTACTCTTGCAATGGTACCTGTAGATGCTTCAGTGCTGATGTTGGTCATTATTGTATCGTGGTTTGACGGAGCGCTGCTGATTCTCTATCGGCAGCATATGAATTTTTGAATGAGGTAGTATTCATGAAAAAAGTGTGTAAACATGCTCTAACCCCTGTACTTGCCATCGTTCTGGTATCCGTCCTTACACTCACCGCTTTTGCTGCCAGTTGGAGCAATTCCGGCGTGTTCCGTGGGACAAACTATGAAGGAAAGTATTCTGCATCAATTGACCTTGCTGCGGATACGGCAAGTGTTACACTCAATGTCTCTGACTTTGTTGGGGCTATCGTGGAAGAGAGCGGCGTATCCGTTGAGGCAACCATATATTATACATATGGTAGTGCGAGCGGCAACAGTACACACCTGTATACCGCAGGCAATAGCACTTCTCACACTTGGACACTGAATAAGCCACTTCAGGAATCAGTTCTCACTAAGATAGATTGTAAATTCTATTATATGGGACACCTTATCACCTCTGCAACTGTAACGCGAAATTGATTCACATCTCTCAAGAATAGTCAAACATTCCATTGTCCGATTGTCTGGTTGGCTTTGCTTCCCGTTTGCACGCTGTTTTCCATTATGGCGGTAGAATTCAGGGCATATAGAGTATGCCCTGAATTTTTCTAATGATCACCGTGATGCCAGTTTGATACCATTAGTGTTTTCTTTCATCTAATCCGCTATCTTCGCTCATATCACAACAGTGATCCGCTTCATATCATACTTGGAGGTCTTTATGAAACGTACAATTGCGCTTATTTTATCTATGGTCTTTCTGGGGCTTTTGCTCTCAGGTTGTGACCGCTTTGCCTCAACGGAGCAGGAGTCCCACTCACCCATGTTTCAGCCGACACCTGCTCAGACGGATTCACCTGCTGTTCCCACAGAGAATAGCACACCTTCCATGGATACCACAGATCCGCCTGCTGCCCCCACAGAAGATAGCACGTCTCCTGTTGAAACCGCAGATGGTTCTTCTTCTGATACTCTCTCGTTAGCTACTTTCACAGAATTTCCGGAGGGCAACTATCTCGCAGATCCCAAGTTTGATACAGACGAGTTTCTGCCAGACTACGATGCAGATATTTCTTTCCTTCAATATGAATCAACACGTTTTATGGGTCTTTTTGCAACAGAGGACACCATCTACTTCGCGCCACAGGGTATTGGTTCAAATCCAAGTTTTCTCTATTTCACCGATATTGCATCTGGGGTGACAATGCCGCTTTGCAACAAACCGGAGTGCACTCACACGGATAATACTTGCAATGCATACCTCGGCGACAATCATTACTTCTCCGCTATTCGCATCTACGATGGCAAAATATATTGGCTGGCTCTCGATTTAACAGATTTACCATGCTACCATCTGATGCGCATGAATCTGGATGGTACTGACCATGAGATTGTATCTACTCTAGATTACGACACCACACGCGCAATCCGTGATTTGGATGGGTGTTCCTACGTAATTCATAGAGGTTACCTTTATATAGGTGGGTTTCACTTTGAGGCCACAGGCAAAACCGAACCATTTGAATTCACTGTCTTTGCAGCACCGCTCAGCGGCGGAGAGGCCTTCACTATTATGAGCGAAGTTCATAATTGTGCAAACGCTATCTTTTTAATCAAACCTGTGGGAAACGATCTCTATATTTTTCAGAACTCCTACCGCACTATTGATGCTGAGACAGCTGAGAAAATGGGTGCGTTTTATCGTTGGAATTCCAAAACACGAAAAGGCGAATATCTCTACGGGGAACAAACTGTAAATAGTACCTGTCAGACGTATTTTGGCTTTACCATGCCATGTCCTGTGCCAGGCGATGGCTTGTATTATTCTCTTTATGAATTTTCTGAAAACGAATACAAGCTCATGAAGCTGTCCTTCCAAACAGGAACCCTAGAGCAAATTGGCGTCTTTCCAAGCGAAGCAGGTGGCCCCGTTTTTGTGAAAGACTACATCATTTGCCACAATTCCAATAGCATCTATTTATTTGATTACAACCTTAATCTTGTTTCCCAAAGCGATTCTATGGATTCAGATGGCCTATCCAACTTTTTGGGAGCAAATAGTCAGTTTGCGTTTTATTTTTATATCAAAGATGATATAAACTGTATGGTGGCGATTCCGCTCCATGGCGGCGATATTCTCCTCCTGCAAGGCGAGACTCCAACGTGAGTCTGAATGATTCATCAACAATGTAGATCTGTATCTCCAATTCTATTTCTTCTGACGGGTTTTGCTGACTTGGCTTTAGGATTCTTCAAAATTCGTAGGAATGTTCAAATCCCTATGTTCTCTTCACACCATCTTTCATTCAACCATTCAGCTGATATAGTATCTCTCTGATTTCATAAGGAGGTATTTTCCGTGAAAAGAGTGAGCAATCATACTTTGACCACACTTCTCGCTCTCGTTCTGGCAGCCCTTCTCACACTTACCACCTTTGCAGCCAGGTGGAGCAATTCTGGTAAGTTCAGCGGTAATAGTTATGAGGGGGAGTATACTGCGACCATAAACTTGACAGCAAGCACAGCAGAAATCGGGCTTAACATCACAAACTATTTCGAGCAATCTGCTATTGAACGCAGTAAAAGTGTAACGATCACTATAACTATATATTATACGTATAATGGAACAAATGCTAGCATATCACAATCATATACAGCAGAAAACAGTGATTCACACCTATGGAGATTTGCGCCTCCTTTAAGAGACGCCTCATTTACAAGCATAGAATGTGACTTCTACTATATAGATCATTTTGTCACCTCTACTTCCGTATCATTGAATTAGCCATCACTATACAAACTTCTTGTAACATTTTGCTGCGGCTCGACCTTTATTTCACTCAAAGTGCTGCTATCATTAAATCTGAAGTAGAGTGCTGTGCTTATATCCCGCATAATATAGCTCTGGATTCATTTCAGATTCATAACCAAGCGTTTACTTGATCTTTGCTATTTTGTAGAACCAAGTGTTCCCTAGCTTGCTGCTTTATACAGTATTGGAGGGCCTCATGAAACACTCGCTTGCACTCATTTTATTTATGGTCTTTCTGGGGCTTTTGCTCTCAGGTTGTGACCGCTTTGCCTCAACGGAGCAGGAGTCCCACACACCCATGTTTCAGCCGACACCTGCTCAGACGGATTCACCGGCTGTTCCCACAGAGAATAGCACACCTTCCATTGATACCACAGATCCGCCTGCTGCCCCTACAGAAAATAGCACATCTCCTGTTGAAACCGCAGATGGTTCTTCTTCTGATACTCTCTCGTTAGCTACTTTCACAGAATTTCCGGAGGGCAACTATCTCGCAGATCCCAAGTTTGATACAGACGAGTTTCTGCCAGACTACGATGCAGATATCAGTTTCCTTCAGCTAGGGTCACTCAACAGAACATACTTATGCGTGTCTGACAATAGCATATACTTTGCTGATCGAACAAAGGCCGGCGACATGAGAAACACTCCACAGTTCCTCTATTTTACTGATATTGCTTCAGGGATAACGCTGCCACTTTGCAATAGGCCGGAATGCAGCCATACGGACAGCAATTGTAATGCATATCTCTGTAATTCAACTTTGCACCTTCTGTGCATCTATGACGGTAAAATCTACTGGCTTGGTGAGGAACAAGTTGAGACTGAGAGCGGTGCAATTGCAATTTATGCAAATTTGATGCGCATGAATTTAGACGGCACAGGTCATGAAACCGTACTCAGCCTGGACGATAACATTAGACGCAATTTATTTTATAACTGCTCAGGCCCAATCGTAACAATTCATCGTGGCTACCTCTATATCGGGTCAAGCTACAACGATGCTGCATTCCCCATCGAACCTCATACAGCAGCCGTTTATGCAATATCTCTGGATAGTGGAGAATATTTCCAGATTATGAGTGAATCAAGGAATTGTTCTGGAAGCATTTTCTCCTTCAAGCCAGTGGGAAATGACCTCTATATTTCTATAAATTCCTACCGCAGAATTGATACCGAGACAAGCGATGATACAGGTGTCTTTTACCGTTGGAATTCCAAAACGCGCAAAGGTGAATTCCTCTATGGAGAACAAGCTGTTGATGGTACCTGTCAGACGTATTTCGGCAATACCATGCCATTTCCTGTACTAGGTGACGGCTTGTATTATTCTCTTTATGAATATTCTGAAAATGAAAGCATCAACAAACTCATGAAGCTGTCCTTCCAAACAGGATCCCTAGAGCAAATTGGCGTCTTTCCAAGTGAAGCACTCGCCCCCTGTTTGGTGAAAGACTACATTATTTGTCGAAGCTTTAATAATATCTACTTATTTGATTACAATCTCAACCTCATTTTCCAGAGTGAATCGATAGATTTGAGTGGTTTAAGCAACTTCTTGGGCGCAAATACCCAATACGCATTTTACTGTTATCAAAAAGATGATGTTAATTGTAAAGTAGCAATTCCACTTTATGACGGAGATATCCTGTTTTTGCAAGGGTCACCGACTTAAACACGAATAGCGCGTAGCAAAAGAGCTTACAATGCTTGGAGTGCTTGTGAACTACCACACCCAGTAAAGGGGCGCGGAATGCTTATAAAAACCCCGAACGCCCTGCAGGCAGGGTGTTCGGGGTTTTCATATTCTTGGATGTACGATGTGCAGCAGGTCGCTGCCACCACCTGGTTTTCAAATAGTAGACTCAGGTTTCACCTGTCTGCCGCACATGCGCAGACCCTTTCCCGTGCTGTCTGGTTCCAACCCAACGGCGATGGTTTAGCACACATGCTGCAATGCCTAAAGCAGCCCATAGGACAGGGGAAATCAAGGCACTCATCTTGCCAGTGGCTCCCAAGTTCCAGAAGCTCTCTGCCGAGGAGATCGCATTCACAGGCGTAACAAATCCCAGGACATCGACTCCCAGGGCATAAAGCAGAGCTGGCAGGCCGAACAGAACAAAATTCGCCAAGTAAGATGCCTCTACTGTAGGCATATGATCGGAGACAAACATGACCAACATGCCAAAGAAGAATAACTCCGCAAAACGGACGGCGTACAGCAGGGACATCACTGTACCAATGCTAAGAGAAGGGATAGGAAAATACATCAACTCATCAAAGTTTCCGATGGGAGACGCGATATCAGGAGGTGAGAAGATCTTCACAAATGTCATGAATTCCCGCAAGTAGATGCAAACCCATACCGCAGCAGTGATGCCGAGGACACAAAAGAGTTTGCGAGCAAATATCCCTCGTCTGCCCCGCTTTAAGGAGCGGACCATGTTCACCACCCCAGACTGGTGCTCGTAGGCGCAGAGCCCCGCACAACTCAGAAGGATGAACACAACTCCAAAAGACGCATTCAATCTCTGAAGGTCCCGGGTCAGTTCACCGTAAGTCCCATCATAGGGCGTAATGTCATCCACAATCCACGCCTGATACCCGCCCTTGGCCGCCCGGGCCTGCAGGTCTGCCACATGCTCTTCAGCCTTGTCTAACGCATATAGCATCTCTTCAGAGTCCTTGCCATACTCACGAGCACCGGCAAAATACGCTGGGACATCGTAATCTAGAGGGCCCTGCATATCATCCATGATACGTTCATACCACAGCTGCCAGCCGCCATCAGGAGAAGAGAACTTGAACCGGCTATAGGACAAGGAGCCGGTGAGAAAGACCACCACCAGAAGGATGATCAATACCCGCTGAAAGACCAGCGTCTTGTAAAACTCCCACCCGCCAACGGAAAGCCTGCGGCGGAAGAAATCCAATATCCGATTCCATCGCAGGGCAATGCTTGGCAGAATACTGCGGTTGCCCTCGGGCCGACGCTTCTCCTGCTGAAACAGAACCCCAGCCAGGAACCCCACAAGAAGGATGGGCAGCAGAACCAGGCACAGGAACCGGTTCCCCACAGGGTAACCCAGCAGATTGATGTTTAGGTAGTCCGTATACAGTTTGGCACAGCGGATGTAGGAAAATAGATTGCAGTACTTCAAGGGATTTAGAATACTCTGCACCGGCAGGAATGTAAAGAGCGCATATTCCGCCCCCAGTACCATACAAAGCACAGATAAGGCATACTGGATATTGATCGATCCCAGCAGCCACCAGAGCAGAAGCCCCACCAGGAAACCGGAGACCGCCTTCATACAAAGATACCGCGCAATCCACTCTCCGATCGTACAGCGAAT
>CANQII010000043.1 GCA_947623875.1 uncultured Oscillospiraceae bacterium | reverse complement strand
GGTCTCTACATCGCAGCCCAGGACGACAAAGGCTACCAGACCGCCTTCTACGCCTCCATCGCCGCGCTGGTGCTGAGCGCCATCCACTCCTTTGTGTCCCAGAATTCCACGGCAGCCACGCTGATCACCGTCATCAGCGGCATCGTCTCCCTGTATATCACGTATCAGGTGATCACCATCACCTGCCTGCTGCTCCAGGGCAAGGACTCTGAGACCATCGCCAAGGGGCAGAACGTGCTGAAGATCTACGTGGGCACCACCCTGGTGAGCCTGGCGTGCACCGTTCTCTCCATCATCCCCATCATCGGCGCCCTGGCCCTCATCGTCTCTGTGATCGCCGCTCTGGTCCAGCTGGTGGGCTATGTGCTCTTTATGATCTTCCTGAATCACGCGTACAAGTCCCTGGCCTGAGTCCCCAAAAGCCGAAAACGGAGCCGCCCGCACGCCGCGGACGGCTCCTTCTCTTCAGGCCAGGGCCGTGCGGCCCCCGCCGCCGGCGGCAGCCCGGTTGGGAAAGGCCAGCCCCTGGATGAAGCTGCCGTCCGCCGCCTGCACCTGTCCGCCGATCACCCGGTTGCGGTAGATCAGGAGGCTGGCCTGCACCCCCTGGACCCCGCCGGGATAGTTGGTAATCTCATAGGTGTACCGCTTCACCCGCTGCCCCTGGTATCGGGTGAGATCGAACCCCTGCTCCGCCTGCAGGGCCAGGTAGTCCTGGTACGAGGCGTCCAGCATCTCCGGGATCAGCAGTTCCTCAGTCTGGGGGTCTCCGGAGACCTGCCAGCCCAGCTCTGTGAGGTATTCCACCCGATCCCGGTCGTCCCGGATGCCCTTCACCTCAGCGGAGGCCGCAGCGGCCCCGCCGGGCAGCCGCAGGGCCAGCCCGGCGATCAGGGCGGCCATGCAGAACACCGCCGCCATCCCCAAAGCGATCAGTCTTCTCTTTGGTATCCGCGCTGTGATGATCACCAAATGAACCACTCCCTGTCTGAGTCTGAAGACTCTGGAGAACGATATGCCGTCCTCCCGCCCTTTATGACACCCCATGAGAAAGGAAGTGTCCCCCCATGGACCGTCTGGACAAACGCCTCGCCGGCACCGGCCGCTGGAGCCGGAAAGAGGCCCGGGAGCTCATCAAAGCAGGCCGGGTCTCGGTGTCCGGCGCCGTGTACCGCAGTCCGGAGGAAAAGGTGTCCGATGACGCGCTGGTGTCTGTAGACGGGCAGGCGCTGGACGGACCCGGCCCGGTGTACATCATGCTGCACAAGCCGGCAGGGCTGGTCTCCGCCACAGAAGATCCACGGGAGGAGACGGTGCTGTCCCTGCTGCCGCCGGAATATCAGAGGCGTGGACTCTTTCCCGCAGGGCGGCTGGACAAGGACACGGAGGGGCTGCTCCTCCTCACAGATGACGGACCTCTCGCCCACAGGCTGCTCTCCCCCAGACACCATGTGGACAAGGTGTACTATTTAGAGGTAGCGGGGGTGCTGGACGCATCCGATGTCCAGGCCGCCCGGGAGGGCATGGTGCTGGCAGACGGCCTCCAATGTCTCCCGGCGGAACTGGAGGTCCTCCCGGATGGCCGAAGCGGCTTGATCACCCTGCATGAGGGGAAATACCACCAGGTGAAGCGGATGCTGGCCGCCCGGGGCAAGCCGGTGACCTATCTCAAGCGGATCCGCTTTGGCTCTCTGGAACTGGACCCAAATCTCCCCAAAGGCAGCTGGCGCCTTCTCTCCCCGGAGGAGACCGCCCTGCTGCAAAATCAGTAATCCCCTACTTTGCGCCCCGCGCCCGCCTCGGGCGCGGGGATTTCCCATGCCACGTGCCGTTGGGATGTGCATCCCCGCCGCGCATGGTCTCCCCATCGGCCCATGCGTTTCAGCTATGCCTCCTCTGCTGTATGCTCCCCCAAAAGGCCGCAGGCATTTACAATCTTTGCACTTTGCCAACTTCTGTTAGGCTGTCCGCGGCTGGCGCAATGTAAGTTTGGCAGGAGCACGCCCGGTTCCACAATTTCAGCCAAAAAATGGAGGGATTTTCGGTCAAAGAGCCGAAACTTTCGAAAAAGTCCACAAATTTTTCGAAAAAAACTGTTGAAATTAGCTAGCGGACCATATATAATGTGCCCGCAGCTGAGAAACAGGTAATACGGAAGGGGATGCGGCCCCGCAGCCGCAGGGAAAGGAGTTTTACGAAATGTCCAGCCGGATTTTTCAAAGTATCGTTCTACAGATGAAGGACTGTTCAGACCGGGCTGTGGGCGTCATCGATGAGCAGGGCACCGTGGTGGCCTGCAACGAGTTGGCCTGCATTGGGGAGCGGTGGTCTAATGCAGCGGCATTGCTGGCTGCGGATCCGGATAGTTCCCTTGCCACCGGCGGCTACACCTTCAAGACTCTGCCCGGATGGGCGGGACAGTTCGACTATGCGGCATTCGCCCGCGGCGAGGATGAGCAGGCTGCCCTGATCGTCAACATGGCCGTCATCGCTCTCAACGGCGCCAAGGCGTATTACGAGGAGAAGCACGACAAGGCCACCTTTGTAAAGAACATTCTGTCTGATAACATCATGCTGGGAGACCTGTATGTGCGTGCCAAGGAGCTGCACTTCGCCGCCGAGGTTCCCCGTGCCGTCATCCTGGTCCGGCAGCTGGGACTGGCGGACGTCACCGCAGTGGATGTGATCGCCTCTCTGTATCCGGACCGGCAACAGGACTATGTGGTGAGCATCAACGAGTCCGATGTGGCGCTGGTAAAGCAGCTCACCGAGAACACGGACATCCGGGACGTACAGAAGATCGCCCAGAACGTACAGGACGCCGTCACCCGGGAGCTGGGCATCAAGACCGTGGTCGGCGTGGGCACCATCGTAGGCCACATCCGGGATCTGGCCCGGGCGTACAAGGAGGCCCAGATCGCCATCGATGTGGGCAAGGTCTTTGAGCAGGAGCGCTCCATCATCAGCTATGAAAACCTGGGCATCGGCCGTCTGATCTATCAGCTGCCCACCACCCTCTGCGACATGTTCCTCCGGGAAGTCTTCAAGAAGAATCCCATCGACTCCCTGGATCAGGAGACTCTGTTCACCATCAACAAGTTCTTTGAGAACAACCTGAACGTGTCTGAGACCGCCCGCAAGCTCTTCGTCCACCGCAACACCCTGGTGTACCGTCTGGAGAAGATCAAGAAGCTCACCGGTCTGGACCTCAGAGAGTTCGATGACGCCATCACCTTCAAAGTGGCTCTGATGGTAAAGAAGTACCTGGTCTCCCGGGGCATCGATTCCTGAGAACTTTTTCCTGGCTGCGGCGCCGCTGGCGCCGCAGCCCTTTCTGTTGTCCGTCTGTTCACAGTTTTTTTAAGCATTTCCCAGCGGTTTTGGGAATTCCAGAGGTTGACACATTGGAACGCTGCGCATATAATGTAGTTTCGGCGGGAATCCGGCCGAGACAGCCCGGATGCTCAGTGTCCGCCCTTCCCTGGCAGGCGCTGCACCGCCGTGCGAACAGAGATTCTAGGAGGGTCCGCCATGATACGGCTGATCGATGTCTATAAAGAATACGATAACGGCACCAAGGCGCTCAACGCCATCGATATGCGCATCGATGACGGCGAGTTTGCCTTTCTGGTGGGCCCGTCCGGCTCCGGCAAGTCCACCATCATCAAGCTGATCACCGCCGAGGAATCCCCCACCTCCGGCCAGGTGATCGTAAACGGCTTCAACCTGAACAACATCCGCCACTGGCAGATCCCCTACATGCGCCGCACACTGGGGGTCATCTTCCAGGACTTCCGCCTGAACAAGAAAAAGACCGTGTGGGGCAACCTGGAGTTCACCATGCGGATCATCGGCGCCAGCCGCAAGGAGATGCGCCAGCGGATCCCCTATGTGCTGGACCTGGTGGGCCTCACCGATAAGTCCGATGCCCTGCCGGATGAGATCAGCGGCGGCGAGCAGCAGCGGGTGGCCATCGCCCGGGCCCTCATCAACAACCCGCAGATGATCATCGCGGACGAGCCCACCGGCAACCTGGACCCCACCTTCTCCCTGGAGATCATGACCCTTCTGGAGCGGATCAACGCCATGGGCACCACCATGCTGGTGGTGACCCACGAGAAGGATCTGGTGAACCGCTTTGGAAAGCGGGTCATCGCCATCAAAGACGGCGAACTGATCCGAGACGCGCAGGGCGGCTACGGCAGGCCGGTCTGAACCCCATGCGCAGTACATACCATTGTAAGGAGGGAATACGCATTGCCTCCCACGGATCTTCCCGGGACTTCATGCGTTGAACGATGAGAAAACACGGATTTAATCTGGGCTATTTCATACGGGAGGGCTTTGCCAGCATCTTCTCCCACGGTTTGATGTCTTTCGCAGCCGTCTGTATGATCGTGGCCTGTCTCTTGATCATGGGCTCCTTCAGCCTGCTGGCGGTGAACGCAGACAATCTGCTCAGCGAGGCGGAGGACGACAACGAGTTTCTGGTCTTCATCGATGAGACCTACACAGACGACCAGATCAATGAGCTGGGCGCCAAGATCATGGCACTGCCCAATGTGGACGCCGCCAATGTGCGTTTCATCCCCAAAGAGGAGGCCAAGGCCACCTACATCGAGCGGTACGGGGACGACACCATGTACGCCTCCCTGCCGGACGAGGTGTTCCGGGACCGGATCTCCATCCATGTGCTGGACCTGTCCAAGTTCAAGGAGACCGTAGAGGCGGTAAAGGCCCTGGAGGGCGCCGCCAACGTCCGGGACCAGTCTGAGCTGGCCATGAGCTTTGTGGCAGTGCGCAACGGCGCCACGGCTCTCGCCACCGTGCTGGTGGGCCTTCTGGTGTGCGTGTCCCTCTTCATCATTGCCAACACCATCCGCCTCGCGGCCTTCACCCGCAAGGAGGAGATCGCCATCATGAAGATGTGCGGCGCCACAGACGGCTTCGTCCGCTGGCCCTTCATCATCGAAGGATTGGTGCTGGGCATCACCGGCGCCATCGTGGCCTTCTTCCTCCAGTGGGGCGTGTACACCCTGGTGCTCAACGGCCTGGAGCAGAGCGGCGTGTTCTCCATCTTCGTCCCCATCCCCTTCCTGGAGATCTGGAAGATGGTGCTGCTGGTGTTCTGCGGCGCCGGCGCCCTCATCGGCATGGTGGGCTCCGGTCTGGCCATCGGCAAGTTCCTGCAAGTCTAATCCAACCGATCCTGTCCGGATGTCCGCCTGGACATCCGGACTCTGTACATACATCCCCGCCTGGGATGAGGAGGCACCATGAAGAAAAACGTACGAAGGCTCATCGTGATCTTGCTGGCCCTGGCCATGCTGTTCTCCATCCTGCTGCCGGCGCTCTCCATTCTGGCCAGTGCCAGCAGCAGCAGTGGCAGCGATGAGGTCACGGAAGAGGAGATCGATGCCCTGGAAAGTGAGCTGGCAGAGGCCCAGCGCCGGCGCATTGCAGCCCAGCAGGAACTCAATGCGATTCGCGGGGATCTGAGCCGCGCCCAGCAGGCGGTGGATCTGGCCCAGCAGCAGCTTCTCCTCACAGAGCAGTCCATCGACACCACCAAACACCTGATCCAGAGCCTGGGGATCCAGATCCAGCAGACCAAGGCGGACATCGTGGCGAAAGAGGGCGAGATCGCCCAGACCCAGGAGGACCTGAAGCAGACCCAGAACCGGCTGGACAACATCACCTTGCGCATCGACACCGCCCAGCGGCGGCTGGCGGAGCTGGTACAGCAGGAGAAGGACCAGACCCAGGCCTATTACGACCACGTCCGCTGGCTGGAGGAGACCGGTCCCATGACCTACATCGCCATTCTCCTGCAGTCTGGCAGCTTCTCTGAGCTGCTGGACCAGACCATGGTGATCGGCAACGCCATGAACTACACCAACGACATCCTGGACCGGCTGGAGGACACCCAGATGGAGATGTCCATCACCGAGGCGAATCTGGAAGAGGACAAGGAGGAACAGGTGGAGGTCCAGGCCCAGCAGGAGGAGCAGCTGGCCACCGAGCAGCAGCAGAAGCAGGATCTGGAGGCCCAGCAGAAGCAGCTGGAGACGGATACCGCAAACCAGCAGCAGTACCAGAAGGACCTGGAGGCCCAGCGGCTGCAGTACATCGCAGACCGGGATGAGGCCCAGAAGCTGCTGGAGGAGATCGCCGCCACGGAGAGCGCCTACGCCCAGGAGGCCGCCGCCCTGGCCGCAGAGGAGGCCAACATCCAGCAGGCCCTCACCACAGCGGAGCAGAAATATCAGGAACAGCTTGCCATGCTGCAGAACACCGGGGACTGGTACTGGCCTCTCCCGGGCAAGTACAGCCTCTCCTCCCTCTTCGGCGGCAGATACCTCTTCGGATACTGGGACAGCCACACCGGCACAGACATCCCCGCCCCGGCGGGCACGGAGATCCACGCGGCCCAGGGCGGCGTGGTGAGCTACGTCAGCTCCAACTACTACTCCTCCTACGGCTGGTACTGCATGATCAGCCACGGCAACGGATACGTCACCCTGTATGCCCACCAGCGGGTGAAGCCCATCGTGACGGAGGGCCAGGTTGTGAACAAGGGAGACGTGATTGGCTACGTGGGCACCACCGGCAACTCCACCGGCAACCATCTCCACTTTGAGCTCCGGCTGAACGGCACTCGGGCGGACATCCTGCAGCTGTTCCCCAACACCACCTTCTACATGAACGGCGTGAGCTGGAAGGGCAACCAGTACCCCGCCGGTCTCAGCAACTGACACAGACAGTCCCCACAAGGCGCAGGGCATGCTCTCCCTGCGCCTTCGTTTCCACCGCAAGGAGGTTCCCATGCAAATGAATTCATCTTCCCGGCGCACGGGAAGGCGTCTCCCCCTCTGGCTGATTCTTCTCCTCTACACCCTGCTGCTGGCCCTCATCGGCACCATCGTCTTCTGCACGGTGATGGGGCGGCCCGGCCTTACTATGGTGAAGGCATACCTTCTGGCCAAGTTCGCCTTTGTGGAGGAGGATGCGGACCTGGACACCGCGGTGAACCAGGGGCTGGACGCCTTTGTGGACGGGCTGGGAGACCGCTGGTCCTACTTTCTGGATCCCTCCTCCCTCACCGCCACCACAGAGCGGCGGGCCAACAACTACGTAGGGGTGGGTATCACCGTGCTGCAGCACAACCGGGAGGACGGCCTGGTGGTACAGGCTGTGTCCAAGGATGGCCCGGCGGAGAAGGCGGGCATCGTCCCCGGGGACGTGATCACCGCCATCGACGGCACCCTCATGACAGACGAAAACCAGGAGTCCTCCACGGACCTCATCCGGGGGGAGGAGGGCACGGAGGTTACCCTCACGGTGCTCCACGCAGACGGCACCACCGAGGACTTTGTGTGCAAACGGGCCCAGCTCCACAATCCCTCTGCCATGAGCGAGATGTTGGAGGACAACCTGGGTCTCGTGCGGCTGGAGAACTTCTACAGCGGCTCTGCCGCCTCCTTCAAGCAGAACGTGGAGTCCCTTCTGGAGCAGAACCCAGACGGCCTGGTGATCGACGTGCGCTCCAACCCAGGGGGCTATGTGGATGAGCTGGAGACCATTCTGGACTATCTGCTGCCCGAGGGCCCGGTGTTCCGGATGAAGCCCCGGTGGGGCACGGAGACGGTAAAGGAGAGCGACGAGAACTGCGTGGATCTCCCCATGGTGGTGCTGGTGAACGCGGACACATACTCCGCCGCCGAGCTTCTGGCCGCTCAGCTCCGGGAGAGCATAGGCGCCAAGATCGTAGGGGAGCTCACCTCCGGCAAGGGCTACTCCCAGATGACCTATTCCCTGCCCAACGGCAGCGGCATGGGCCTCTCCACCGCAGAGTACACCACCGGCAGCGGCCACTCCCTCATCGGAGAGGGCATCACCCCGGATGTCCCCCTGGATATGGACCGCTCTGTCCCCCTTCTGGGCGAGGAGGACACACAGCTGCAGGCGGCGGTGGATCTGCTGCTGCAGGAGGGCATATAGCAGACAAACACTGTTGAAACGCAAAAGAGGATATTATGGCTACCAGAGAACAGAACGTAGACATCTTTCAGGACACCCTGGCCCTGTGCACCGGGCTGAAGACCGCCGTTCAGGCATCGATTGAGGGCACCCTGCTCTTCCCCGAGGACAAGACACCTCCGCTGCCAGCCCCGCGCAGTGCCCACACGGAGGTGCTGGTCTCCCGCCGCCGGAGTCTGGCAGCCGCCAGCCGGTACCGGGGAAAGCACATCGCCGTACACAACTTCGCCTCCGCCACCCATCCCGGCGGCGGGGTTACCCAGGGCAGCCGAGCCCAGGAGGAGTGCCTCTGCCGGTGCTCCACCCTGTATCCGGTGCTCCGCGCAGACCGCTTCCAGGCCGCTTTCTACCAGTACCACCGCGCCAAGCCCGGCACCTTCTACACGGACCGCACCCTGTACTCCCCCGGCATTCTGGTGGTGAAGACAGATGAAGATCTGCCCCGCCGCATTCCGGAGGCCCAGCGGTTTTCCGTGGATGTGATCACCTGCGCCGCCCCCAACCTGCGGACGGGCACACGCAGACTCACCCAGGAGGCACTGCTTCAGATGCATGTACAGCGGGCCCGGCACATGCTGGCCGCTGCCGCCTCTCAGGGCCCGGAGGTGCTGATCCTGGGTGCTTTCGGCTGCGGCGCCTTCCAGAATCCCCCGGAGATCGTGGCCAAGGCGTATCGGCAGGTGCTCACCGAGATGGACGGCATCTTCCCCACCGTGGAGTTCGCCGTGTACTGCGCCCCGGGCGACAGCGCCAACTACGACACCTTCGCGCAGGTGCTGGCGGGCTTCTGAGCTCCATCCCAGCGGTATCATGAGCAGGTAAGCCAGCAGCGCACCGGTCTCCGGTGCGCTGCTGGCTTATTTTCTAGCGGCAGAGAACCCGCCTTGGGCTGCCTGTTTGTGTGCGCCGCAGCGGCTGGAGCAGTGCCGGAATCGGTCTCAGATTCCTGGAAGCATCGCCAAATTGTCTGAAACTGTCTGAAAATTTCGCAAAAAGAATAAAAGAAAACCCCATACCTCTCCGTGGTATGGGAACAACCAGCTGCGGCGTCATTGCCGGCGTATTGTGCGTGGACACGGTTGGACTGCCCGAACCATCCTGCCGTACCCCAGCCCCGCCTCGGGACCGCTGCCGCGAGGCGGGGATCAGAAGCCGGCCTCGGCCAGCTTCTCCATGTTCTTGCGCTTCAGCTCCATGGAGCTGTGCACGTAGCGGTTGATGGTGATGTTGGCACTGGCGTGGCCCATCACCTCTGAGAGGCTCTTCATCTCAAACCCGGACTCCACACAGCGGGTGGCGAAGGAGTGCCGGAGGGTGTGGAAGTGGACCCCGGGGATGCCGTTGGCCTGGGTGAGCTGCTCCAGCTTCCGCTGCAGGGTGCGGGGCTCCATGAACCGGACCGTGCCGGTGAGCAGGTATGCCTCCGGGTTGTGGGGATCGAAGCGCTTGCAGAGGGCCACCGTCTTGCCGGTGAGGGGGATGCTCCGCACGGCGTTCTCGGTCTTGGGGGTGGTGATGGAGATCAGCGTTCTGGGACCCTCCCCCGCCAGGTTGGCCACCCGGGACAGGGACTCCGTGATGGACACCTGGCAGGCGGAGAGGTTCACACTGCTCCACTTCAGGGCGCAGATCTCACCCAGGCGGAGGCCGGTGTGCAGGGCGAAGAGGGTACCGAAGCACCAGGTCTCATGGCTGCGCTCCATGATGTCCATCAACTGGTGGTGCTCGTCCACAGTGAGCACCCGGGCCTCCTGGGTGTTCACCTTCGGCAGCTCCACGGCAGGCACATGGACTCCGGGGATCTGCTTGGAGGCATACTTCATCACCTCTAGCAGCACCACCATGATGTCCCGCACGGTCTTTGTGGCGAGACCGCTGCAGAGGAGCCGGTACTGGAATTCCTCCGCCACGCTGCAGGTGATATCCTGGGGGTAGAGGCCGCCCACTGCGGGAACCACATGGAGGCGCAGGATGGTGTCGTACTTCACCAGGGATGCATTCTTCACCCGGCCCGCGAGAGAGTGCTCCCAGTTCACGCAGATGGTGCACATGCGCAGGTGGTTGTGTACCGGCTCGTTGCCGGTGATCAGGCCCGCCTGCGCCAGCTCCATCTGGGCCTTCGCCTCTCCGTAGGTCTGGGCGTAGCAGTACCCGTACAGGATGCTGCCATCCATCTTGCGCCCCCGGACATAGCGTGCCTCCCAGCGGCCGTCCTGTCTCCGATAGATGTTTTCTCCTTTTTTGCTCATATGTGTTTCCTCCGATAGATGAGTTTCGGGCAGGAAATTATACCGCACCCATAGGAGACATTTCCAGATTCACGCAAAGCGGTACGCAAAATGGATAATCTGCTAAAATTCTGTAAGATCCTGCATATCGTTTGTCCTACATTTGCAATACATTGTAACACAATGATTTATTTGATGCATTCTCCTTATCATTGTATCATGATTCCACCAATAAAACAAGTATAAAATGTGATTCTCTCCCCCTCCTCTTCCCTCCTGCTGACGTTCACGCAGTTTCAATGACGTACAGGTTCTCCACCGCATGCAGGGATGACCTGACACCTGATCCATTCCAGAAAGGCCCTGTGTTATCCCCGGCTGCGCTTAGCCGGCATCGGACACATCCGGCTGATTCCATTCTCATGCCTCTTGTTCAATCACGCCACGAATCTCCCATTTTTGCAATATCAGCTTTTGCAATTTCTGGCTTTCCATCCCTCACCAGGATCCCCAGAGACAGCAAAGCAGCACGCAGAGCGCATCCCATCTGCGCCTTGCGTGCTGCTACTCCTTGCCCTTGTCCTGCCCTGAATTCTGGCCGACAGTCTCATCCGCCGGCGCTGTTCCGCCGCCGAAACTGCAGGTATCCCTCCAGAATCAGGCTGGCGGCCACCGCGTCCACGTTCTGCCGGTGGGCCTTCATCTTCTTTCCCGAGGCGTGGAGGATCTGATGGGCCTCCACGGTGGTGAGCCGCTCATCCCAGAGGTGTACCGGCAGGCCTGTCTCCTGCTCCAGTCGCGCCGCCATGGCACGGCAGATCTGGGCTCTCGGGCCCTCGGTGCCGTCCATGTTCCGGGGCAGGCCCAGCACCAGTTCCTCCGGCTGCCGAGCCTGGATCACCCGCTTCAACTCCTGCACCGCCTTGTCCTCGTTCCAGCTGGCCACCACTTCCGTATGGCCGGCCATCAGGCCGCCGGCATCGGAGACGGCAACGCCGGTGCGGGCATCTCCGTAGTCTATGGCCATGATCCGCATCTTATCGTCCTCCTTGTGTGCGTATACACGCCCAACTGTCCAAGCGGCCCGCGAAGCCGCCGGCTTCGCGGGCCCTGTCTGTCTGCTCTCTCAGCGGATGGTGGCCAGAGCGCTGTTGGTGTACGCCGGATCTCCTGTGATCTCCCGGAGAATCTGCAGCTGCGGGGGAAACACCACCTGCTGGTTCTCGTCGCTGAGCTCGATCTCCACCACCGCCTTGTCCTTCCAGAAGGGGAACACGTCCACCTCCAGGTACTGATGGGCGTAGCTCAAGAGGTAGCGGGTCTTGCGGATGGGCCGCTTGTTGTAGTCCGCATCCATCAGCAGGGTGAGATACTCATTCTGGGAGAGCCGCCGCTCTATCTCCACCCGCTTCATGCCGGACACCGGCCGCTTGATGGTCTGGTAATAGGCATAGCTGCCGTGATCGCCCCGCTGCCGCACCCGGATCTCCTCCCCCTCCGGGGCCATGAGATAGGTCTGCAGGATCTCCACCTTGCTGCAGTTGGGGATGCTCTCCAGCCAGGCGATGTCCGGATAGGCGATGAGAAACTTCCGCTCGATCTCCAGAGGCTCCGGCTCTCCCAGGAAGGAGGTGACCTCTTTCACAAGCCGCTTCATCTTGTCCTCAAAGCCGGTGGAGTTATCGATGACCCGCAGGTGGGGGTGGCCGGTCCAGGCCTCCACCAGTTTCTTGTCCAATGCCCTTGCCTGCTCCACGGTCTCGGTGCGGGCGGCGTTGTTCTCCGTGGTGTAGAAGGCCTCTGCCCCGTTGGCGGCGGTGATGAGGTGGAAGACGGCATCGTAGCTGTCCCGGATCTCCACCTCTGTCTTCCCCAGGGAGGAGATGACGCGGTCGAAATCGGATTGGGACATGTAGGCCTTGTTGTCTATGGCGCCGCGGTCGCAGACGATGAGAAACTTGTCTCCCGGCATGGACCGGGCCGCCTGCTCAAAGACGCTCTCCTTCTGCAGCTGCATGCGCATCTGGCACTTCTGGTAGTCCACGTTGCTGTTGCAGGTCCAGGGCGCCACCCCGCCGGTGATCAGCTCTGTGGCCGTCTCCGGGACGAAGAGCACCGTGTATCCCTTCTCACTGAATGCGTTCTGAATCCAGCTGAGTGCGGTGGACTTTCCGGCACAGGGTCCCCCGGTGATGACGATCTTTCGTATCTCCATATCTGTCTCCCCTATCGCTTCATCCTGGCGGCCCCGCCGCCCTTTCCATGTACACAAGTTTATCCCCGCCGGGGGAATGTGTCAAGGCACAATCTGCTTTTCCACGGGAGAAAAGCGCAACGCCAGAACACAGCAGGGCAAGATCAGGTCCACCGGCCCGCACAGAGAACGCATTTTCCTGTATTTTCGTACCTTTCCCGGGGAAAACAGTTGCACAACAGGCCGTTCTTCCTTATAATGAGCACAAATTTACTATGAATTGGAGGCACTCCCGTGGCCGAACACTTCAAAATCAAAGACGGTGTTCTCTACTCCACCGTTGTCTCCCTGCCGTGCGGCGAACTCCGTCTGCCGGAGGGCATCCAGGAGATCTCAGTCTATGCACTGAAGAACATCGAGTGTGATAAACTGATCCTGCCGGAGGGCTTGACAACCTTGCAGACAGGCGCACTCAGCCAATGCACGGTGAAGGAGATCGTCTTTCCAAAGTCCCTGCGCACCGTGGAGACGGAGGCTTTTTCGCTGTGCAGCGTTTCGGAGATCAGTCTTCCTGAGGGCATCGAAGAACTGCAGCATCAGGCATTTCACTTCTGCAAAGGCCTGGAGACCCTCCGTCTCCCCGCCTCCCTCCGGAAGATCCACGGCTCCCTTGGCATCCTCGATGATTTGAAAACGCTGGAGGTGGCAAAGGGCAGCCAGTACTTCCAGTCTGACGGCACATCTCTCCTCTCCAAAGACGGGAAGGTCCTGTACCGGGTGGTGCCCGCCCTCTCCGGCTCCTATACCATCCCAGAGGACGTTACAGAGATCGCCCCCGATGCCTTCGCCGGCTGTACCCAGCTCACGGACATCTCCATGCCGGATTCCGTGGACACCATCGGTGCGCAAGCATTCTGGCGCTGTTCTTCCCTCACATCCCTGCACTTCTCAGACAAGATTGGAAGTATTCCGGAAAGTGCCTGTGCCTGCTGCCCATCCCTGAAGGAGGTGCATTTCCCTGCCTCTCTCTGGGATATCGACGATGAGGCCTTTTACGATGCCCCGCTCACCCATATTGACCTGCCGGAGGGGCTCATGCACCTGGGGCACCACGCCTTTGGCTCCCTGCATATTGACACTCTGGTGATCCCCTCCACGTTGGAGATCGTCAAGGAGAAGCCGCTGCTCTTCGAGCACATCCGTCACCTGATATACCGTCCCAAAGCGTTGAAGCATCTTCAGAAGATCGGGGATGCGTTCAATCCGATCACCATGCTGCCCGGCCATGTGGATGAATTGATCGTGGAAAATGCCCAGCCCCGGTATCTGAATACACTGCCCCAGTCCCTGATGGCGCCGGCCTGCCGCGGCTATGTGCGCCGGCACAACAGCGGAAAGCCCCTCGCAAAGAAGGAGATGGATGCTGTGGCGGAGCTCTCCCACATCGTGAAGTGGGACTGCTGGGCCGATCCCGAGGTAGGCCCCTTCCTGGCAGAGCACCAGCTGGTCTCCGCGGAGGACTACGCCGAGGCGGAGCGCGGCTTTTCCGACTACTACAGCAGCACCAAGGATCAGCCGGACCACATCACCGCATTCCTGCGTATGGAGGATGCCTTCACGGAAGAGCAGCGGCAAACGGTACAGGACCGTCAGGAGGAACTGGACGCCATTGCGTTTGCACCGCAGTGCTCAGACGATCTCTACGAATACGAGGCATCCCATCATTTTGGATGGCGTACGCTGAGCGACGGCACAGTGGAGATTGCCGGCTTTATCGGCAACTATGATCAGATCATTATCCCGCAAACCATAGACGATGCTCCCATCACTTCCATTGGCCGCAGTTCCTTTTCCACGGTGCCTGGAGATATCCCGGCGTGGCAGCAGGAGGCAGCGCGGCAAATCACCTCTGTGGTGCTGCCCTATACCATCCGGCAGATCGGACACCGGGCCTTTGCCGGCTGCGAGAACATGAAGTGGATCACCATCATAGATGATTGGGATACGCCCTGCCATGTGCAGTCCATCGGCGTAGAGGCCTTTCGGAACTGCACCAGTCTGACGTCGGCCTTCTTCCCAAGCGACATCAAGACGATTCAGGACGGCTGCTACCAGGGCTGCACCTCCCTGACAGAGATCATCGTGCCCGGCACCATCCGGGAGATTCCGCCCTATGCCTTCGCCGACTGCACGGGTCTGAGGAAGGTTACCCTGGCTGAGGGTGTCTCCAAGGTGGCCTTCTCTGCCTTCAGCGGCTGCACTGCGCTCACCGAACTGGAACTCCCTGCCAGTTTGAAGCTGGAGGACTGGTCTCCCTTTGCAGACTGCCCGGTGAAAGAGGTAATCGCGCCCCAGAAGGCCTCGGTACGACATCTCGCAAAAGACCGCGGCATCCATGTGATCGCCCCCAGCACCGCCAAGAAGAGAAAGTGGTAGAGCCTGAGGACAGGCTCAATCAGACCGTTTTCCACTCTGTTTGGAGATCCCCAGGTCCCGCAGGATCCGCAGGCAGTTTCGCTGGCTCATGGCAACCCCGAACCTCTTCTGGAGGAAGTCCGCCAGGGTGACGCTGTTCCACACCGGATATGCGGCGTCTGCCTCCCTTGCCGGTCTCTGCCATGAACATGCCTCCCCAAGAAGAGTATACCAGGATGCCGTGCGTCCCTCAATTGCCAATTATTTTTGTCCATCTATTACACTTTCAAAGGAGGCTTCTATGGCCAATCCATTTCACGTTGAAAACGGCGTTTTGCTCGCCGTGGACCCAGACAAGCTGGAACGGCTCCAGCGGGAGCTATTCCTGCCGGAGGGCATCACCGCCATCGGAGAGGACGCCCTCAAGAACGTTTTCAAGGACACCATTGTGGTCCCGGAGGGATGCAGAGAGATCCGAAAAGACGCCTTTCGCAATTGCTATGTCAAAGAGATTCTGCTGCCCCAGTCCCTGCGTGTCATCGAGGAGAAAGCGTTTGCCTTTTGTAGCGTTCTCAAGGAGATCACAATTCCAGAGGGCGTTCAGGAGATTCCAAAGGATGCCTTTTCCTACTGCTTTGATCTTGCAGCGATTCACCTGCCCGCTTCTCTCCAGTCCTTTGACCTGCCTGAGAACACAGACGCCCTGCAATGCATGGAAATCGCACCGGAGAACCCATACATGCAAAGCGACGGCAAGGCTCTTCTCTCCAAAGATGGCAAGACCCTCTACTGGCTGCTGCCAGCCGTCTCCGGGGACTATCAGGTCCCAGACGGGGTCTCTGAGATCGCCCCAAACGCCTTCCAAAAATGCACAGAGCTCACCTCCGTGACCATGCCGGACTCCGTCTCCACCATTGGAAAGTACGCCTTTGCGTTCTGTTCCAAGCTCACTACCCTGCATCTCTCAGACAGCGTGGAGATTCTGGAGGACCGCCTCTGCTACAAGTGTACCTCCCTGGAGGAAGTACACCTCCCCACTGCGCTGCAGAAGATCCAGCAGTATGCCTTTTTTAAGACCGCGCTCAAACGGGTTGATCTGCCGGAAGGACTGCTGGAGATCAGGCGAGGTGCTTTCTCTACAGGCGCTCTGGAAGAGATCGTGATCCCGTCTACCTTGAAATGGATCAGCTATACGGCCTTTGCATACCCCCACTTGACGCGGCTGACGTACCGTCCCAAAGGTCCCTTTGCCATAGACTGCGCCACCGGCGTTCGAAACACCGCTATGGAAGAGCCGGCCGAGATTGACGAGATTGTCTTGAAAAATGTGCCGCTCAAGCGTGTTGAGGAGCTTCCCAACGCTCTTTTGGCCCCAATCTGCCGCGGCTATCTGCGCCAGGCCAAGGCGGGGAAACCGCTCACCCAGGAACACATCCAGTTCATCGGCAAGATGGCCCACCGGGCAAAGTGGGACTTCTGGGAAGACCCGGAGATTGGCCCATTTCTGCTGGAACACAACCTGCTCCCGCTTATGGATTACCTGGAGGCGATGGACGGCATTCTTGCACCGCAGACTGTGACGGTGACCCCGCTCATTGATCAGCTGCTGGAATACTACAAGCACTTTCCCGAAAACCGCTTTGAAGCGGCAAGAGCCAAATACGCCGACTCCAAACCATTCATTTCCTATCCAACTGATCTCACCCCAGGTGAAGCCCGGAAGCGGTTCTTCTGGAAAACACAAAAGGACGGCACCGTGGTGATCACCGGGTACAAAGGCTGGGAACTGGAAGTGGAAATACCCGAATTCATCGATGGAGTCCCTGTCTCGGCCATCGGCGATGACGCCTTCTCCGCTGTGGACAAGGCCATATCAGAGTGGCAGCGGGAACTGCGCCGAAATATCACCGCCATATGCTGTCCCAACAGCATTGCGTGGATCGGCGATCGCGCCTTCTATCACTGCACCAGCCTGCACAGTATTGCTTTTGACGAAGAGAGTCCCATTGATCTCCGCCGGCTTGGCACTGCCGCATTTGCTGGGTGCACGCATTTTAGCATCGGATGTGTACCCTGGGGAACACGAACGATCCATTCGTCCTGTTTTGACGGCTGTCAATACGCTGATGTGGCAGACCTGGCCGGCACTGTGGGCATAATCGGCCCCAACACCTTCCGCAACTGCACCAATCTCAAACGCGTTTCTCTCTATGAGGGCATCACTTTGGTCAGCACCTTTGCCTTCGAGGGCTGCACCCAACTAGAATATGTAAGACTCCCGGCGAGCCTGGACCTCACGGATTGGGACCCCTTTGAAAACTGCCCCATCAAGCTGGTATGCGCACCCAAAGGGTCCAAGGCGGCAAAGGTGGCCGCCGCCCAGGGGATCCGAGTCATCCATCCGTAACGCTCCATACAATCTACAAGAGCAGGCATCCGTCCGGGATGCCTGCTCTTCTGCATGCTATGTGTCTATCGAGGTTGTCCACGGACGGATGCCAGACCGTATGGTCTCCCCGGTCTCC
>CANQII010000042.1 GCA_947623875.1 uncultured Oscillospiraceae bacterium | reverse complement strand
CTGGACCACTGGCATGCCATCCTGATCGACCTGTATGGGTACAATCTCATTGCGGCAATTCTCCCGGATTTTCGGTTCTGCGTCATCCTCCGGGATGCCCCGGTAGGGCCGTCCACCGATCTCTCCCAACTGCTGGTGCCCGCCATCCGGGAGGCCCTTCGGGACCCGTACTACGGGATACCCCAGTCTGTGGTCGACGCGTATATGCCCGAAGACACCCAGTTTGCCCTGTGCGCCCCAGAGGACCAGAAGGTGATCCGCGGGTTGGGCGCCACAACGAGGGAAGTGCAGGTCTTTTCGGAACGCTGTTTTTGTGTATCGAAGGCCTGGGCGCCCTGGAGGCACAGCGTGCGGTAAACAAAGGATCCCCGGATCGTGCGCACAACAGCGGCCGCGTCTTCACCCGCTGGGAGGCGGTGAAGGAACAGCTGCTGCAGCGGTACGGCAGGGCTGTCCCCGCCATGGAACTGGAGATCTTCCTGGATCTGCAGCAGTATGTTATGCGGCGCACCCTGGTGGTCTCAGAAGACATCACCTTCGACGTCCTCCACGACTACCTCAAAGTTGCCCTCCAATGGAAAGATCATGTGCTGCACCAGTTCATCCTGCCGCCTGCAAGGGATCGGCAAGCTCCGCTGCACATCTTTGGCTATCTGGGGAACGTGGATGGGCTTCCCAAGGGGGACCTGTACCTCTGGGGGGAAGATGTCCGCCTTTCCGAGCAGCTCCAGGCGGGAGACCGCTTCCAGTACAAATGCTCCCTGGATCTCTTTGACAACTCCTGGGAGATGGATCTCCAGGTGCTCCGCTGTCTCCCGCCCACAGAGGAGCCGCTGCCTGTGTGCACCTCTGCCGCAGGCAGGATTCCGCCGGAAGGGGCCGGCAGTGTCTCCGGCTACCTGAAATTCCGCCGTATTCTGGACAACCCCCTCAGCTCCATCTATCAGAAGATGCAGGATCTGGCACAGGATTGGCCCCCGGAGGAGACCGCAGCGGAGATCACAGAGCGGATCCGCTAGATTCCCGCAAAACAGGCAGAAAGGTGTGTACCCTTATGAAGCTCTTTTATTCCACCAGCGTACAGAAAAAGCTGGGCTGCAAATGTGAGAAAGTCCCGCTGCCGGAAAATCCCCTGGACTGCTGGTACGCCCATCTCATTACCGTGCGGGGCGCAGACACCCTGGTGGCTATGCTCCCGGAATACCGGTTTTGCGTCTTGATCTGGAAGATCAACGAGAACCAGTGGGCCAATCTGAACCAGGTGCTGGTCCAGGCCATTCGGACTGCCCTGGACCACCCCCTCTACGGGATTCCCATGGCCGTGATAGACCAGTATATCCCGGAGGACACCGTCTTTGCGCCCTGCGCCACCAACGACCGGGGCGTGATCGCCAAGATGAGCGCCGTGACAAAGAAGATCCTGGAAAGCGGCCAGCCCTCTTTTTGGGATCTCCAAACAGGAGAGAAATTCGATCCCGTAGAGGCGCAGCTTGAGGCCAACGATTACATGTTCTTGACGAAAGAGCACCCTCGCGGCATCCGGCCGTGGCAGGCGCTGCGGGATCAGCTGCGCCTGACCTATGGAAAGACCGTCCCGTCCATGGAGCTGGAGGTTTCCCTGGATCTGGGAAAGCATATCGCCCGGCGCAACTTGATTGTCTCGGTAGACACACCCTTCCTGTTCCTGCACCACTATCTGCAAGCCGCATACCGCTGGCGGGGCAACGGAACCCACCGTTTCGACCTCCCGCCCGCCCCGGACCGCGGGCCGGGGCGGAATACCTTGATTCGCGTTCTGGACAGCCGTCTGCCGGACGAGGAGATCCCCCAGGATGCCCCTTATTTCACGGACCGGGAGGTTCGGCTCGGGGACTTGCTCCAGGAGGGAGACAGCTTCCTGTACCGCTACGATCCCGAAGAGGCAGACACTCCCTGGAAACTGCCCATCCGGGTGATTCGGAGCATTCCGGCCTATGACGGCAACCCGCCTGTCTGCACGCTGTGTGAGGGCAAATCCTCGCCGGATTGGGTGAACGGCGCCGCCGGATACCAGAAATTCTGCAAGATCGTCCGCAGTCCAAAGCACCCGAGACACGATGAAATGGTGAAGGAAGGAGAGCCCTGGCTGCAGGAGGACAGCGTCTCGGATATCAACCAGCGGATCCCCAGGAAAATGAACTGGCTGCAGCAGATGGATCTCCTCTGACAGTCTTCGTCTGCATCAACTCTCTTCCCCGCTCCCAGAGCAACCCGTCCACCGATAGAAAGGAGTGCCCTCCCGCATGATCCTCTTTTGTTCCACCAAGCTGCAGAAAAAGCTGGGCTGCAAGTGCGAGAAAGCCCCGATTCCGGAAAGTCCCCTGGACTACTGGTACGCCAACCTCATCCAGCTGAACGGCAGGGACACGGTGCTGGCGACCCTGCCGGATCTCCGGCTCTGCGTGCTGCTGTATGATTTCCAGCAGGACCAGTATGGGGATCTCAGCCGGCTGCTGGTCCAGGCCATCCGGAGGTCTCTGCACGACCCGTACACCAAGATCCCCCAGGTCTTCATAGACAAGTTCATCCCGGCAGACACCGTCTTCCAGTTCTGCGGCACCGCAGACCGGGGTCTGGTGTCCAAGATGGGCTCCGTAACCACCCAGGTGCTGGAGAAGGAATCCCCCATGTTCTCCCGGGGCTTCAACCCGGAGAACACCCAGTATGCCGTGAACCGGATGTTTCTCACCCTGGAGGACGGCAGAACGATGTACCGCTGGGAGGCGCTGCTGGAACTGCTGCAGCAGCGGTACGGCAAGGGCATCCCGGCCATGGAGATCCAGGCCTCTCTGGACCTGAAGCAGTACGTGCTCCGCCGCACTGTCCTCGTCCCGGCGGACACCAGTTTCAGCATGCTGCAGAGCTACCTGCACACCGCGATGCGCTGGACCAGCCGCCGGGCGTACGATTTCGTCCTGGCCGCCGGCCCCCGCCGGGAGACCGAGATTCACCTCAGCAGCAGCGATCTCCTGGAGCAGCTCACGAAAGAGAGCAAAACCGCCTTTCTGAGCGGCGATGTGCGCCTGCTGGACTATCTCCAGGAGGGGGATTCCCTCCAGTACATCTGCGACACGGAGTACAGCTGGGTGTTTGACCTGCAGGTAAGGCGCTTTCTCCCGGCTGTGGAGGAAAAGCTGCCGGTCTGCACCGAGTACATCGGCAAAGCCCCGCCGGTAGACGCAGGCGGCGTGCGGGGCTATCAGGTGCTCTGCAAACTCCTCCGGGACAAGGCGGACCCCAGGCACAGGCAAGTGATGAAGCTCTTGGACAAGGAGTGGTTCCAGGCAGACAGCGCCGAGAAGGCAACCGACCGGCTGCACGGCTACTTCACCTTCTACTGACGACTGGCCATTCTCCCCCCAGGAAAGGAGTGCATTCCCCTATGAGGCTCTATTGTTCCAACGCGATCCAGGCCAAACTGGGCTGCAAGTGCGACAAGCAGCCCGCCCCAACCGATCCTCTGGACAGCTGGTACGCCCATCTCATCACCGTCCGGCGCCGGAACATCGTTGTGGTGACCCTGCTGGATTTCCGCTTCGTGATTCTCATCGCCGGGGTGAAGGAGAAACAGTGGGCCGGCATCGAGGGGACGATTCTCCAGCGCATCCGGGAGACCCTCCAGGCCTACGAGATCCCGGCAGAGGCTCTGGACGCATACCTCCCGGCAGACACCGTCTTTGCAAAGTGCGCCGCCGCAGAGCCCAGAGAGCGGGCCAGGCTGTCTTCGGTGGTGAAGCAAGTGCGGCAGGTGCTCCTCGATGACCCGGACGCCCAGAGGCTGCAGAACGGCATCAACGCCACCTCGGGCACCGCCGGCGACGGCAAGGTGAACTACTGGGTTCCCGCCCGGGAGCTGAAGCGGGCGCTGCTGCTGCGTTATGGGGTACCCATCCCCGCCGTGGAGCTGGAGTTCTCCCTGAACCTGGAGCGGTATGAAGCCCGCAGAACCCTGATCGTCCCGGCGGACACCACCTTCTGGGCCCTGGACGACTACCTTCAGACCGCATACCGCTGGCATCGCGGACATCATCACATGTTCACGCTGCCGCCGGTACCCAATCGGGAGACGCCGTCTCTCATTGCCCCCGCCGGCTTGGGCGAATGCTATGCCAGTCCGGAGGAGCAGGTCTTCGATGAGCGCCAGACCCATCTTCTGGACCTGCTCCAGGAGGGAGACACCTTCCAATACAGCTACGACTTCGGAGACGGCTGGGAGATCCAGTGCAGGCTGACCCGCTGTCTGCCGAATTACCCGGACCCGCTGCCGGCGTGCACCCTTCTGGAGGGTGCGGCACCCCCGGAGGACGTGGGCGGTCTCCCCGGCTTTCTGGCGTTTCTGGACATTCTCTCCAACAAGGAGGACCCGGCGTACATGGACACCATGCTTCGCGGCGGAAGATACTGGTCCATTCCGTGGACCATGGAGCACATCAACTACCTCTATCGGGATAGGCATTATTCGATCCGATAGGACGTAAGCCGGATGCCGTTCTTCTCCTCTTCCCCTTCACTTCTCTACTGAAAGGTTTGATCCCCTATGAAACTGCATTGCGCCGGTACCCTGCAGAAAAAGCTGGGCGTACAGTACAAGCCCGCCCCGGCGCCGCTGGATCCCCTGAACAGCTGGTACGCCAGTGTGATCCCGGACACCCACGTCACCTCCATTTTGCTCACCCTCACGGCGGTGCACTTCACCGTGCTCCTCTGGGACCTGCAGCCGAACCAGTTGGCAGACCTGGACCGGTACATCGTCCAGCGCATCCGGGAGGCCCTCCAGTCCTATCAGATCCCCCAGGACATCATAGACCGCTACATCCCGAAAGACACCGTTGCGGAGAAATGCGGCGCCGCTACCGGCACGGCCTCCGCCCGTATGACGGTCGTGTCCAACCAGGTCCGGAAGCTGCTCCGGAAGGGCAAGACGCCCCAGGAGGTGGAGGACCACATCAACACAACCTCTATCTCTGCCAGAGGTGAAATGGCCGGCACATCGCCTGCGGCGGCGATCCTGGCACTGCTGCAGAAGCGGGCGCCTTTTGTGCCGCGGGAAGCAGTAGATCCGGTTCCGGCTATGGAACTGGAGGTCTCTCTGGACCTGCTGATATATCAGGCCCGCCGCACCCTGATCGTCCCCGCGGATATCACCTTCTACACCCTGCACCAGTATCTCCAGCAGGCATACCGCTGGGCAGACTGCCATCTCCACGAGTTCATCCTGCCCCGCAAGCGCGGCCGCGAGTATGAGCAGCACATCCTGGACGAGAACATAGACAGCTGCTTCCCGGATCCCCACGATGTCCAGGACCGGGAGGCCAGGCTGAAGGACTACCTCAAGGCGAGGGACAGCTTCCAGTACCTCTACGACTTCGGAGACTCCTGGGCGCTCCACATCCGGGTCTCCAGACTGATCCCCTCCTGCACAATGGATCTGCCCCTCTGCACTCTCTGCGACGGGGCAGCCCCGCCGGAAGACGTGGGCGGTGTGTACGGTTTTGCGGCATTCTACAAGATTGTTCAGAATTCCAAAGCGCCGGAGTACAAAGACACGGTGGATTGGGTTGGCTCGGACTGGTTCCAGCCGGACACCACAGACGACATCAACCGCCGGATACACAACCTGTCTTCCTGGGCAGACACAGACCTGGACTGCTGAACCTTCCAGCATCTCAACGGAAAGGTGTGAGCCATCCCTATGAAACTCTTTTGCTCCGGAAAGCTGCAAAAGCTGCTGGACCGCTAATGCCTCAGCTCCCCCGCCTCCGGGGGCCCAACGGAAGACTGGTACATCAAAGCGATCACCCTGGAGGGCAGCGATGCGGTGGTGGCCATGCTGCCGGCGTACCGCTTTTGCGTTCTTCTCCCGGATGTGGAATTCCGCTGGGAGGACCTGAGCCGGCGTCTGGTCCAGGCCATTCGGGACGCCCTGCAGGCCCCCGCCCATGTCCCCCCCCAAGCGGTGATAGACCAGTACCTCCCGGAGGACGCCGATCTCTCTCCCTACGCCGCCTCCAACCAGAGCGCCAGCGGAAAGCTCACCGCCATGGCACGCCAGATCATGCAGGAGGATGCCCTACTGGAGCCGGAGGAGATCCAGCACAAGATCAACACCCAGTTTCATCTCTGGGACCCCAGCGGCGTGCCCCTTCTGGTCCTGGCCAGGGATCTCCGGCGGCGGTATGAGCCCCCGGTCCAAGCCCTCAAGCTGAAGATGACGCTGGACCTGGGGGTGTATGAGGCCCGCCGCGCCCTGTTGGTCTCTCAAGACGCCACCTTTGCAGATCTCCACGATTGCCTCCAGGAGGCATACCGCTGGAAAGACGGCGGCGAGCACGCATTTCTCCTCCCCGCCTCCAATACCCATCCCCTCCCGGTGCGGGTGGTGGGCGAGGGCACGGAGACCCCTCCTTCCAGCCCGGAGGAGCAGATCGTGCTGGACACCGAGACCCGCCTTCTGGACTACCTCCAGAAGGGGGACACCTTCCAGTACCGATACGGCGACACGGATCACTGGCAGGTAGTTCTCCGATTCACCATGTACGTCCCCTATTCTGCGGTGGACCTGCCGGCCTGCACCCTCTGTGAAGGGGTCTCCCCGCCGGAGGGCGTGGGCGGCGTAGAGGGCTATCGGGACTTCTACCGGATCATCCAAAATCCCAAGGACCCGGAATACGAGAGCAAAAAGGCCTGGGCCGGTCCGGCATGGTTCTGGAAGGAAACCGCAGAGGCCATTACGAGTTCCTTCCACAATCCGTTTGGGCGTGCAGCTGAGGCGGGAGATCTCTGAGGGCTTCTCCCCCATACCTCTCGAGCTCCCACCCCACCATGCTGCAGCGCCACCACAACGATGAGCCCCTCTATGCCTGGTCCTTCTGTGGTATTCCCTCTGCAGCGCCGCTCCAACGGTTGAAGCAGGCATACGGCAGTCCTGCCTGCGGGTAGCGGCCATCGCAACTCTAGCTTCCATAGGAAAGGGTGTATCCCCCATATGAAACTGTATTGCTCCACAACGCTGCTCCAGAAGCTGGGCTACAAAATTGATCTCAGCCCCAGGCCGCAGGACCCTCTGCATGTCTGGTACGCCAGCAGCATCACCATCGATGATCTGGAACTGATTGTGGCGATCCTCCTGCCGTACCGGTTCTGCATCCTCCTCCCGCTCGTTCAGAGAGGCCAGCACAGCCTTCTGAGCCAGGCGCTGGTGCAGGGCATCCGGGATGCCCTGCAGAACTATCATGTGTCCCAGGATCTCATAGATCAATACATCCCGGCGGACACCGTCTTTGGAATGGACTTCATCGAGGACAAGTCTGAATCCATCGTTTTAACCACAGCCTTGCGCTACATTCACCATCTCGAATTCCCGGATCGGGACCTGGTCAAGCTGCAGCAGCAAATCAACGACACGCTGTTTGTCTCAAGGGCCATCAGCTGTGTCCCCTCTTTGTCTCTGATTCATGAGCTGGAGCTGACATACGCTGCCCCTGCCCCGGACGCAGATCCGCCTGCAGACCAACCTGCAGACCAAGGAGAGGTGTGAGATCCCGTGAACCTGTACTGCACCGAAAAACTGTTCAAAAGGCTGCGCTGCAAGCCTGAGAAAGCCCCCTCCCCCAACGCCCCCATGACGGACTGGTACGCCAGCGATGCCGTCCTCTACGGGGAGGACGTGATCGTGGCAGTCCTCCCCAAATTCCGGTTTGCCGTGCTTCTCCCGGACCTCCAGAGAGACGGGTGGGGCAGCCTGCGCCAGCAGCTGGTCCAGGGCATTCGGGACGCCCTGCAGGGCTATCCCATCGAACCGGAAATCATAGACCAATACATCCCGGCAGACACCGTCTTTGCCATCCGCTCCCCCGGAGACCGCAAGACCGCGGTCATGGTAAACGCCGTGCAGCGCCGGGCCGTAAAGCTGGCAGAGGACTCTCCAGACCTCCAGGCACTGCAGCGTCAGCTCAACGACAACCTGGTTGTGGCTAGCGACATCTACGGCATCCCGTCTGAAGATCTGATCAAGAAGCTGGTGCACGACTACGGCGCCCCCGTCCAGGCCATGGAATTGGAGGTCTCCCTGCAGCACGAAGGGGAAACCGTCCGCCGCACCCTTCTGGTTCCCGCCGCCGCCAGTTTCAAGCTTTTGCACCTCTATCTCCAGGAGGCGTTCCACTGGGACCGGGACCACATCCACTGCTTTATTCTCCCCGTCTCAGACCAGCATCCGCTCCCGGTCCGGATTCTGGACAGCGAGGCGGAGCTCTTCGTCCCCTGTGATGCGGAAGAGGTGGTACAGGACTGCGATGTCCATCTGCAGGACTACCTCCAGGTAGGGGACACCTTCCACTATGTATACAACTTCACTGAGAACTGGGAGCACACCATCCGCTTTACAAAGGTCCTGCCAATGCCCAAATCAGACCTCCCCATGTGCACATTCCTGGAGAACCCCGCCCCTATGGAGCGCTCCGGCGCGGTGGTAAACTTCTCAGACCTGGGCAGGATTTTCGCACCGGCGGGGATGTACCCGGACGAGGGCACCGCAGAGCTCATCACCGAACAGCTGCGATTCCATCAGGAGACCTCTTGGAAGGACCTCACCTGAAACACACTGCCCAAGGAAGGAGCGCTGCACACCATGAAACTGTACTGTACGGAAGACCTGCAGGAGCGGCTGGAGGCTCCCCTTGCCGCAGGGCCGGAACCCACAGATCCCCTGGACTGCTGGTGCGCCCATGTGGCCTCCATCCAGGGCACCGATGTGGTATCCGTCTCCCTCACCAGCGTCCGCTTTACCGTCCTCATCTGGGGGATCCGGAGAGGACACTGGGACAGCCTGGATGCGCGGATCGTACAGCGCATTCGGGAGGTTCTGACGGCCTATCAGATCCCGCTGGAGATCATAGACCGGTACCTCCCGGAGGGCACCGTGCTGGAGAAGTGCGCCGCCCCAGCCGGCATGGACCCCTTCCACACGGATTTGGAGGACGAGGACCATTTCCTGGACTGGGGCATCCTCTGGGAGGAGGAAGAGGAGAAAGACGACCATTCAGACTTCCAGGATCTCCAGAACGATGCCAACATCTCAGACATGGAGTCCGAAACAAATGCCCTCGCCAGAGACTGGCGCACCCCGGCGGCCAACCTCACCGCTCTTCTGCACCAGCGGTACGGCGGCCCCATCCCAGCCCTGGAGCTGGATCTCACTCTGGACATGCAGCGGTATATGGCCCGGCGCACCGTGGTGGTCCCCGCCTCCGCCACCTTCTGGCAGCTGCACTGCGCTCTGCAGGCCGCCTGCCGCTGGACCAACAGCGCCATGCACCTCTTCACCCTCCCGCCGATGGGAGACCGGCAGCACCCCCTTCTCTTATCCGATGCCAGTGCGCTGTCCATCCTGACGGGCCCGGACACCCCCAGCACTGTAGAGGACACCGCCCGGCTGCAGGACTATCTCCAGCCGGGAGACACCTTCTCCTATCTCTACGATACCCGCAGCTGCTGGAGGTGTACCGTCCAGGTAACGCACAGCCTTATGGTCCCCTCTGCAGAGCTGCCCTTCTGCACCGCCTGTGCGGGGATCATCCCCTCGGACGACCTCTGCGGGGTGGAAGGCGCTCTCACCATGCAGGACATCCTGGCCAATCCCTGTCACCCCGCATACCACGAATTTCGCCCGCTGTCCCGCCGGGACTGGTTCCTGGAGGACAGCATAGAGGAAATCACCCAGCGGCTCCACACGGATGCCCTGGCCTGGCAGCTGTGAGCAAGTTCCGCCCGCCAGTTCTGTTCTTTTCTCGAAATATGGGTGGACTTTGAGAGCGGCTTGTGGTATCTTATGTTGTGAAGGAAAAGAACTTCCACTGGTTCAGGCAGATCGGTTTCTGGACCAGAATAGTCTCGTTTGGGAAGGGAGGGAAACTTATGGCAGAGTTCGATCAGCAAAAGGCAGCGGCGAAATTTGCTGCGAAATGGAAAGGCCGCGGCAGCGAGCGCGGGGAATGTCAGCCGTTTTGGCTGGATATGCTGCGCAATGTCTTCGGAGTAGTGGACCCGGACACCTATATCCGTTTTGAAAAGAGGCCGGATATGGATCCGAAGAAATTCATGGATGGCTATATCGAGAGCACGCACGTCCTGATCGAGCAAAAGTCCATTGACGTGGATCTGGATGAGGCACAGCCTCAGAGTGACGGCACGAGGCTCACGGCTTTCCAGCAGGCGCAGCGGTATGGAAACGCACTGCGATACTCCTTGAGACCGCGCTGGATTATCACATGCAATTTCAAGCAATTCCATATCCACGACATGGAGCATCCGGAGAAGGCTCCTGAGACTCTGCTGTTGGAAGATTTCCCTCAAAACTACCAGCTTCTGAATCTTCTTGTGGAGGAGCAAAACGAGGAGCTCAAGAGAGAACGGGCAATCACCGAAGAGGCGAGCCGGCTGGTGGGGAAGTTGTATGATGCGCTTCTCAACCAGTACAAGGATAAGACCTCGGAGAAGACTTTGCGCAGTCTCAACATGCTGTGCGTTCGCCTGGTTTTTTGTCTGTATGCAGAAAGCGCCGGCGTATTCGATCCCTATGTGCATATCGGTAAGCAAGGGCAGCAGACACAGCACAAACTGTTCCATGCATACCTGAAAGATCTGCCGCCTCACAGGATCCGCAAGGCACTGAAGGATCTGTTCTGGGTGCTGAATCAGAGAGAAGGGAAGCGCGAAGAATACCTGGAGCACGATGACCCGATCTTGGCACAGTTTCCCTATGTCGACGGCGGTCTTTTCGCAGATATGGATGTAGAGATCCCGCCCTTTGACGAGGATCTGAAGAAGCTTCTGGTGGAGGACGTCAGCGCCGGTTTCGATTGGAGCCAAATCAGCCCATCTGTCTTTGGCGCCGTCTTTGAGAGCACGTTGGATCCCCAGAAGCGCCGTGTTGGCGGCATGCACTATACCAACAAAGAGAACATCCACAAGGTAATTGACGCCCTGTTCCTGGATGATCTGAAGGCCGAGCTGGAGCAGATTGAGGCAATCTCCGTCCCACGTACCCGCAAGAAGAAACTCACTGCGTTTCAGGATAAGCTGGCCAGCCTCACATTTCTGGACCCCGCCTGTGGATCCGGCAATTTTCTCACAGAGTCCTATCTGTCTTTGAGAAGACTGGAGAACCAGGTACTCAGCGATCTCACGTCTCAGGTGCAGCTGGATGTAAATGATCCGATCAAGGTTTCCATCGGCCAGTTCCACGGGATCGAAGTAAACAATTTTGCTGTGGCTGTGGCAAGGACGGCACTGTGGATCGCCGAGATCCAGATGACCCGGGAGACAGCAGATATTGTGATTCAGGATATCCCGTCTCTTCCACTGCACAGCAGTGCCCACATTGTGGAGGGAAATGCCCTGCAGTTGGACTGGGCAGCTGTTGTACCGCCGGAGAAACTCTCGTACATCATGGGCAATCCGCCGTTTTCCGGGGCTCATATCATGGCCAAAGAGCAGAAGGCAGAGTTGGTAGCATTGTTCCCGCAGTGGAAGAATGCCGGCAATCTGGACTATGTCTGCGGCTGGTACAAGAAGGCAGCGGACATGATGCAAGGAACGGCGATCCAGGCGGCTCTGGTCTCAACGAGCTCGATCACCCAGGGGGAGTCTGTGGCAAATCTCTGGAAGCCCATGTTCGCATCCGGCGTCCACATAGACTTTGCCTATCGGGACTTTCGCTGGAGCAGCAAGGCGACAAACCCGGCGCAGGTGCACTGTGTGATCATCGGCTTCAGCTGCAATGGCAGCGGCAAGCCAAAGAAGATCTACGATGGACTGTATGTCCGGACAGCAAACAACATCAATGGCTATCTTCTGGATGCAGACAACATCTTTGTGGAGAGCCGAAACAAGCCGCTCTGTGATGTACCCGAGATCGGGATCGGCAATAAGCCCATAGACGGCGGGCATTACCTCTTCAGTGAGGAGGAGCGGGATGCTTTTCTCCAGATGGAGCCAGCAGCAGCGAAGTGGTTCCGGCCCTGGTATGGATCCCGGGAATTCCTCTACGGAAAGCCAAGGTACTGCCTGTGGCTTGGAGAATGCACGCCGAATGAACTCAGCCAGCTACCGGAGTGCAGGAAAAGAGTGGAAGAGGTGCGGGCTTTCCGGCAAGCCAGCAAGAGCGAGGGGACCAGGACACTGGCCAACATGCCGATGCGGTTCCACGTAGAGAACATACCCCAAGATACATATCTTGCCATTCCAGAGGTCTCTTCGGAGCTAAGGTCATATGTTCCAATGGCCTTTATGACTCCGGATGTTCTTTGCAGCAACAAACTCAGATTAATGCCGAATGCGACATTATATCAATTTGGAATTCTGACATCCTCTGTGCATATGGCTTGGATGCGAGCTGTGTGCGGCAGGCTCGAAACGCGGTATGATTACTCCATTAAAATTGTGTACAACAATTTCCCGTGGCCTGTCCCTACGAAGGCGCAGTCCACCAAAATCGAGCAGACAGCCCAGGCAATTCTGGATGCACGCGCACAGTTCAAGGATACCAGCCTGTCCAATCTCTACGACAACACGCTCATGCCGGCGGAACTATACAAAGCACACCATCAGAACGACCAAGCGGTTCTGGCAGCGTACGGCTTCCGAGACGACATGGAGGAGGCCGAAATTGTCGAGGCCCTTTTTGAGCGCTATCGTCTTCTGACAACCAATGCCGCCCAATGAACAATTACGCGCTCCGGTTGAGACATCTCAACCGGAGCGCTCTTTCAACCACCAGGCAGTATCCCGTCTCCTCAGCCGGTGGTATCATGGGCAAGTCTCTCGGGCCAAACCCAATCTGCCGAGACAATGAAGGGGGGCACCATGATCACCATACGCAGCACCGCAGAGGCAGACGTTCCAATCCTTCTGGACATCCAGAAAGCGGCCTTTCAGCCCATCTATGAGATCTATCACGACGCCGGCAATCCCGCCCTTCGGGGCATGGAGGACATCACCCGCAGACTGCATCCCCCCTTCCGGCAATTCACCATTCTGGAGGACGGGGAGATTGTAGGGGGCATCTTCTACGTCACGGAGGGCAGCACTCCGCATGTGCCATGCCTTGCCCCCGGCGAGTACTACCTGGGACGGCTGTACATCCGCCCAGACCGGCAGTCTCACGGGATCGGGCGGCATGCCATTCTTCTCTGCGAGCAGACATTCCCAGACGCCAGAAAGTTCTACGTGGATTTCCCCAGGGAGCTGGACAAGAACCGCCGCTGCTACGAGGCCGCGGGTTTCCGCTCTACCGGCACAGTCCTCACCCCGGAACCCGGTCTCACCCTGCTGCTCTACGATAAGCAGGTCTCACAAGACACAGCAGTCCATTAACAAGCACAGCCGCCGGCTCACGCCGGCGGCTGTGCTGTTATACAGGCTGGTTATCCCTCGGAATCGCTGTAATTGGTATGGTTCTGCCCCATGGAGGAACTTGCAAGCCGCTGCTGCAGTTCCTCCAGCGTGTACACCGTATGATCTTCTAAACCTAGAAACTCCGGCCTGCTGGAATAGGTAACAAATCGGTCCTCGCCATCTGGGCAGCGTGCCCATACGATCACAGCATAGAGCCGCGCAGAGTGGGTGATGATATAGTCTTCATACGCGATCCCGGAGAGGTCTTTTCGAATGATCTCGTCTGTGAGGCCGATGAGCGCATAGGGCATGGTGTGCTTCTCTTCCAGTGAGACGCCCTCCCCCCAGGTAAGCGTGCCGTCCTCCCCGGAGACATAGACACTGTAGCTCTGCTCTCCGGTAGGGGGACAGCCTATTCCCTCTGAATACTGCGGGACAACGTAGACCGCCTCGCCTGTGAGGGCCTGACTGTAGTCCGTCAGGTGATCAGACAGGAACCAGCTGTCCACAGTGGTCCGATAGACCTTCAGGACACCTGGAACATCCCGAAAGAGCAATGCAGCCTCTTGGGACTTCTCCGGGGAAAAGTCCTCGCGGTGGACAGTGCCGACGGCAACCGGATCGCCCGGCCACAGGCCTCCCGCATTGGAAGGCCCACCTCCCTCGGTGCCGTTTAGCTGGATGAGGCGGGGCAATACCAGTGCCCCTGCCAGTACAAGGCAAAGGCAGGCCGCCATTGCCCCCCATTTGAACCACACCGGCTTTCTCTTCGTCCCCTGATAGTTCGCAGCCTCCTCATAGTACCGATCATCCACCAGGCTCATCGCCTCGGCAAACTTTACCGTGTTCATAGAAAAACCTCCCTTTCCGTCAAGTACTGTTTCAGCTTCCGGCGAATCCGGTTCAGCCGTACCGCCACATTGTTTTCGGATAATCCCACCCTGGTGGCAATCTCTGCATAGGAGTCCATATACGCATACCGGCGCATGAAGATCACCCGGTTTTCCTTGGTCTGGTTCTCCAGGAAATCCTCGATGATTTGGGCCAATTCCCGCGCTTCCAGTTCCGATTCCACCGTGTCCGGTGCAGACAGAGAATCTTCGAGCTCCTGCATGGCAATCTCAAAATTGCTGTTCCGCTTTGCCGCTTGTTTGTACTCGTAGCGCTTCAAGGATAGGTTGCGGACAATCTTGCAGATGTACGCCTGCAAGGGATTGGGCCGCGCTGGTGGGATCGCGTTCCAGGCCCCCAGATAGGCGTCCCCCACACATTCCTCCGCGTCCTGCCAGCTCTGCAGAATGTTGTATGAAAGCCGATGGCACACCCTGCCATACTTCCTGTCCAGCTCCTGGATCGCCTGTTCCGAGCGTGCAAAGAACAGGTCGATAATCTTGTCGTCTTCCAGCAATTGCCCCGCCTCCTCTCTGGCTTCACTCTGTATCTACGGTTTTCGTGAGAAAACTTACACGACCAGAGCAGCTTTTTTCGAGAATGATAGCACGCCTTTTCGGCGTTGACTATAGGAGCTACGTTGCGGAAGATTGGAGGGCTTCGCTGACCACGGGATGGAGAAACACTTTCGCAATGAGGCGTTCCGCTTTGCCATCTGATGCAGAGAGGAGACAGAACCGAAGTGTGGATAGGTCAAGTGTGGTGAGGCTTTCTTGTCGCTCTGTTGTGTGCTTGGTGTTTCCTGTACCGATCCCCACGGTTTGGCGACCGCTTGCAGAGATATGAAAAACGCCGCCGAGATGCAGAGCGTGCATCTCGGCGGGATTATGCCAGGTTGAAACAGAAACAGAACCCGTCCACCCAGTACGTTTGATTGGAGGTACGAACGACGTCATTCTGTTTTAGGGAAGTGGGGCTAGCTTGGGCTGGATTGCCTCAGCAGTAGGGTGTGAGGTAGGCTCACTTGGTGACCTGAGCCAGCAGATCCTGGATCTCGTCTTCGGTGAGGCCAGTGGCTTGCGTTATGATACCCATGTCGACACCCAATGCCAAAAACTTCGCGGCGAAATCGAGCCTATCCTGCTTGCGGGTTTCCCTGCGGGTTTCCTCGCGAACCTGGGCATTGGATTTCTGTATTGCCTCATAAACGATTGCGCTCATTGCATTCACCCCCTCCGAGTCGGGTTCCTTGACCAGCCGCATGAGGTTGGTCGGTCAGTAGATGTATGCCTATGCTGAGAGTCTCATGAGTGGTCTTTGCCGGAACCGGACCATCCGTGCATAGTATTGGAAGATTCGCGTTAGATTATACTATAAAGCGCCAGGAAAATCAACCAAAATCCAAGAAATTTTGCACTTTGAGCTGCATCAAAACAGTGTAATGCATATGTGTTACATTGTATATCGTTTGTATTACAAAAGCAATACACTGTTTCGCTGGTGCAATACAAGCGCACAGTTTCCTTAACCAGCGGATAACTACCGGGCTGTTGCCTTCGGTTGGTAGGGGCTACGTTGCAGGAGAATGTAGGGCTTCGCTGACCACGGAATGGAGAAGCACTTTCGCAATGAGATGCTCTACTTTGCCACCTGATGCAGCGAGGAGATAGAGCCGAAGTGTGTGGATAGGTCAAGTGTGGTGAGGCTTTCTTGTCGCTTTTGTTGGGGGCTTGGTGTGTCCTGTACTGAGCCCCACGGTTTGGCGACCACTTGCAGAGATATGAAAAACGCCGCCGAGATGCAGAGCGTGCATCTCGGCGGGATTATGCCAGGTTGAAACAGAAACAGAACCCGTCCACCCAGTACGTTTGATTGGAGGTACGAACGACGTCATTCTGTTTTAGGGAAGTGGGGCTAGCTTGGGCTGGATTGCCTCAGCAGTAGGGTGTGAGGTAGGCTCACTTGGTGACCTGAGCCAGCAGATCCTGGATCTCGTCTTCGGTGAGGCCAGTGGCTTGCGTTATGAAGTCCATGCTGACACCCATGCCTAAGAGATTCGTGATGAAATCGAGCCTATCCTGCTTGCGGGTTTCCTTGCGGGTTTCCCTGCGGGTTTCCTCGCGAACCTGGGCATTGGATTTCTGTATTGCCTTGTAAACGATTGCGCTCATCGTACTCACCCCCTCCGAGTCGGGTTCCTTGACCAGCCGCATGAGGTTGGCCAAGTCAGGTTGATCGATTTCTTCAGGCTGAGCAGAACAGAAGTCGTGAGCCCATGCCAATGAGGCTAGCCAGTCCTCGTTGGTCAGGCCATACCTTGAGGTCTCGTCCTCCATCCGCTCGTCCTGATGCCTTTTGGAGCGGTTGAGAGAGCGACTGAGATTCCAGATGCTCTTGCTTGTAGGCTTGCTTGTTTTGTCCTTCTTCAGAGGATTCTCAGCCATCAGAGCTTCCAACTGTTTGGAGTTATTGACTGCCTTGTACCCGTACTTGCAGTTCACGAAGATCTTATGCGTCTGCGGTGTGTGCCTGGGCTGCAGGTCCCCCTTGAATTTGGGAAAGGTTTCGGGGTCCCGGATCCAGTGGATGAACTCGCCCGTGCCGTAGACATCGATATCTGTCAGAAAGATGACATAAACATCCTTCATTTCGCTGTAGGGGTGGTTTGCCTCCAGGGAAGCGAAGCTGGCAACGTGCGCCAGGAAAGAAGCACGAGCTGCGTCTTCGCTTTTCTCCTGCTTCTGCAGCTCGATGATGAAGATCCTGCCATCGGTTGTCTCGCAGTACACATCTGGCATGCAGCTGTGGTATTGTCCTGGGAAATAATAGTCCTTTTGCAGCTCCATGGTAGCGAGCGTGAGAGAGTGGTCTCCGGTTATGTTCCGAAGCATTGCCTGGACGATGAGCTTTTGCCCCTCCATGGCTGCGCGAAAAAGCTCATCATCAAGGAAACGCAGCTTTGCCACCAGATCGGCCGTTGCTTCAGCAATTGCCTTTCTGGCTTCATTGCTCAGGGCGTTGATTGCGCCCTGAGGAGCATTCCGCAGAATCTCGGAGTACTTGACATCCCCCTGAGAAGTTTGCACAGTGAAATCGGGAATGTGAACCGTATCATACTCAATCTTCTGCCTTCTCAGATTCGCTGAGAAAGACATCAGCAGTTGGTCACGTTCGGTGAGAACCACTTTTTGCGGTTTCTGGTTGTTTTTCTTGCCGCTCTTCTGCTGCCCCTGTGGGTTGTCAGGCGGCTGATCCTGGTCCTGCGGGTTGTCAGGCGGCTGATCCTGGTCCTGCGGGTTGTCGAGCGGCTGGTCCTGGTCC